>CAKXAF010000056.1:3039-6488 GCA_934869045.1 uncultured Nitrososphaerota archaeon
AAATTTCCTTTGAACGCAGCAGCTATTGGGAAAGCACTGGAAAAATCCCTTCTGCGATTTTTTGCACCAGCGACTTTATCGCCATCGGCTGCCTGCAATATTTCCAGCAAAACGGCCTGAATGTTCCAGCGGATATCTCGCTGATCAGCATTGACGATATTCTGCTGGCCAGTTATGTGACGCCCCGTCTGACGACGGTGCGCATCGACAAGCCGGGGATAGCCCGCGCAAGCATCGCCCTCCTCCTCGACAGGATTTCCAAACGATGCAAGCTTCCGGAAAACATTTCGGTTCCGGTTGGAGAAATTATTGAGCGCGACAGCGTCCGCTCCTTGGTTTCCCGCCCAGAAAGAGAGGCCCATTCTTTATGATGCCGTTTTCCCCTTCTGACGCTCCGATTTTGTTGGTATTTGGACAGTCTAACGCTCACGGGCACCATCTTCCCATGGCGCCTGAGGATCGTATCCGCACGCCTCTTGCCAATGTTTTGGGGCTGCGCCAACCAGAAAATCAGTCATACCGTTTAGCAGATGCCGTCTGGAGTCCCTACACCTCCGACGGAACAAATCTGGGGGAAATCCAGGACCACACCTACTGCATGCCGAACTTTTTTGCAAAAAAATGGCAGGAGCGCTGCGCTGCCGCCCATCTCCCGGATCTTTCTATCATTCGCATTTCAATCGGAGCGCAGGGCGTTACCAAGCCTTACATGTGGAATCCTGAATACCCGCAAATCCTGACTCCCGGCGCACTGGGTACCGTAAGGATTGCACTTTTTCCAATGGCCTGCCAGATTTTACGCTGTGCAGTATCCGGGTTCCGTCGCGCCGGAAAGGTCCCCAGAATCCTGGCTCTCCATTGGATCGGCGGCGAGGAGGAAACAGGAGCTCCCCCCGAAGAGCTGCTGGGCCTGGAGGCTCTTTACCGGCGTATTTTTACGGGCTTTTTCGAGGCGGCGGAAACACCGTTTCCCATCCGTTTTTACAAAATTCTCAGCCGGCGGCGTTCGCTCGCAATGGGAGAGCCTCCTGAAAATATTGACGGAATCAATCGGGTTTTTCACCATCTTGCAGGCAGCCTGCCAGGTTCCGGAATGATTTCAGCCGAAGATTTCCCCGGCTGGGATCCCCAGGATCCGCAATGCGGAATTTTTCAGCCGGATGGCGTTCATTATACCCGCGCCGTCCAGGAATGGTTTGCCCAAGAAGCTTTCCGCCAGATAACAGATATCAATCAGCCAATACAGGAATGATGCCTCTGGCTGTGTTACTGGATTGGAATTAAATCGCCGCGGACTGCGCTTGGCAAAGCATGGTCAAAGACTATCACAGCCACTAAAAATTGTTTCTGTTTTTACTATTCCAAGGGCCCCATATTTCTACTGAACATCCTAAAGAAAATCATTCAATGGGAGGCTGAAAATGTATCAAATTGGTGAAATCGATTCAAATCGGGCGGTAAAAAGTGATTGTTTAGGGGAAGAACTTTGTTTCTATAACGTTAGGCAGCCCCCTTTTGCGGTTTACGGCTTATTGCCCGGAAAAGTTGGCGATCCATTCCTTCGAATTCCAACGCAGATTGCTGAACAGTGCAGCAAAGGCGTTGCCGCTCTGCATACCAATACGGCCGGAGGTCGGGTACGCTTTGCCACCGATTCCTCCGTCATTGCTATCCGAGCAAAAATGCCTGGAAAATGTTTGATGCCAGATCAGTCTTTCCTGGGTAGTTCCGGTTTTGACCTTTATCTAACAGAAAATGCAAAATGCCGATATATCCGTTCTTTTATGCCGCCAATTGATTTGGATGGCGGCTACGAGTCGATGATTCGCTTTCCGGGTCGCTCTTTTCGCGATATTACAATCAACTTTCCCCTTTATGACGCCGTCGATGAGCTGTTAATCGGACTGAAGCCCGATGCGCTTATCCAGCAGGGCGGAAGCTACCGCACAGAAAAGCCTATTCTTTTTTATGGTTCTTCCATTACCCAGGGCGGAAATGCCTCCCGACCCGGCAACAGCTATCAGGGATTTCTGATGCGCTCCCTAAATTGCGACTACCGCAATCTCGGCTGGTCCGGCAACGCGCGCGGTGAACGCGCAATGGCTAAGTATATTGCGCGTCAGCCAATGACTCTGTTCTTCATGGACTACGATCATAACAGCCCTTCACCGGAACATCTTGCACAAACCCATGAACCTTTTTTCTTGACGATTCGGGAGGAGAATCCTGACCTTCCAATCATTCTGGCAAGTAAAACAGATCCGCCTTTTTCCCCTCAAGCCTCAGAGGAAAACAGAAAACGCCGCGAAATCATTAGGCGCACATATGAAAACGCCTTGTGTCGCGGAGACCGAAATGTACGTTTTATTGACGGAAGTATGATTTTTTCCCTACTAGAGTCTCAAGGATTGACTGCTGACAGCTGCACTGTTGACGGATGTCACCCTAACGATCTTGGTTTCTGGTGCATGGCGCAGATATTTGAACGTGAGATTAGGGCTATGCTGAAATGGTTTTAGCTAATTATGGGCGCAGTCCATTTCATCGCCCCCCGAAGTCCTGCAGGACCGGGGGTTCCATTTTAGGGAGTATCTTCCCCACTGATGACCTTGAGAAAGGCTTCGCCGTAGCGTTCCAGCTTTTTCTGGCCCACGCCGGACACCTCCAAAAATTGAGCGGCGCTTTCCGGGCGGCGGCGGCACATATCCTCCAGCGCCGCGTCGGTGAAAACCACATAAGCGGGAACCCCCTGCTCCCGGGCCAGCCTGGCGCGGAGAGCCCGGAGCTTTTGATAGAGGCCGGGATCCGCCGCACCCGCCGCCGAGGTCTTCCCGGCAGCTTTCTTCTCCTTTTTCTCCGGGAGCGCCCGGTTGAGCTTCATTTCTACCCGCCGCTCCCCGCGGAGCACCTCCAGAGAGCCCTCCGTCAGCTTCAGAACAGGGTATTCCCCGCCGCTGTCCCGGAGCAGGCCCTGGAGCTCCAGATAGCGGATAATATCCCGGATGGTGTGTTCCGGCGTGTCCTTCAGAATGCCGTAGGTGGTCAGCTTGTCCAGTTGAAGCTGACGGATGCGGTCGGTTTTTCCGCCGCGAAGCACATCACAGACCAGCTTCGCTCCAAACCGCTGCCGCATCCGCGATACGCAGGAAAGGATCTTCTGGGCTTCCACCGTGACGTCAGCCGTCTCAAAATTCCGCAGGCAGTTCCCACAGTTGCCGCAATAACCACCGGTTTTCTCCCCAAAATAACGAAGCAGATACTCCCGCAGACAGTCTGTGGTATGGCAGTAAAAGGCCATAGCCTTGAGCCGCTCCCGATCCTTTTCCCGCACAGCGACGGCAGTTTCCCCGTCCAGTTCTCCGCCGGCGGATCGATCGATCAGAAACTGATTGGTGATCACATCCTGGCCGCCGTAAAGAAGGATACAGTCGGCGGCGGTCCCGTCCCGG
>CAKXAF010000056.1:6519-11328 GCA_934869045.1 uncultured Nitrososphaerota archaeon
TTCTTTGGCATATTGTAATGGACCACCAAAGAGACGTTTGATTTGTCGATACCCATGCCGAAGGCGTTGGTCGCCACCATCACCAGCTTGCGGTCGCAGAGGAAATCATCCTGATTCTCCCGGCGTTCTCCGTCGGTCAGCCCGGCGTGATACCGGGTGGCGGAAATCCCCTCCCGGCAAAGAGCTTCGCAGACCTCCTCCACAGTCTTCCGGGTGGCGCAGTAGATGATGGCGCTCTGATTTTCGTGAACGCGGAGAATCTCCCGCAGGGCCTCCGGCTTGCTGGCTGGTTTCCGTACCTCGAAATAGAGGTTGGGCCGGTCGAAGCCCGTGGTCAGGACAAAGGGAGCCTGAAGCTCCAGCAGCCTGACAATGTCCTCCCGCACCTGAGCGGTGGCGGTAGCCGTAAAAGCGCTGACCACCGGCCGCCGGGGAAGGGCTCGGATCATCTCGGGAATTTTCAGGTAGCTGGGCCGGAAGTCCTGCCCCCACTGGGAAACGCAGTGGGCCTCGTCCACACAAACCATAAAAATCTCAGCAGACCGGGCAAATTCCAGAAACTCCTCCGTTTCCAGCCGCTCCGGCGCGACGTAGAGAATCCGATATTCCCCCGCCCGGGCGTTTTCCATGGCGCGGTGAAACTGGGCGGCCGTGAGCGAGCTGTTCAGATAGGCCGCCCGGACGCCCGACTGGGTCAGCGCCCCCACCTGATCCTTCATCAGGGAGATCAGCGGCGAAATAACCAGCGTCACTCCCTCCCGGGCCAGAGCCGGGACCTGGTAGCACAGGGATTTCCCTGCGCCGGTGGGCATGATCCCCAAAGCGTCCTGTCCCTTGAGGATCGCCTCGATCAGCGGCTCCTGGCCCCCGCGAAACGAATCATATCCGAAAACATCCTTTAAAATCTGGCGCGGCTCCATGTCTCTGCTCCCCTCTGACAGCCTCATCCGTGCGGCCTTCTCTTCCATTCTAGCACAAATCCCCCCAAAAGTCACGCCCAGCCCTTTTTCCACATAGAATGGAGGGAACGATCCCGGCCTATGCCATTTTACGGAAAGGATGAGACCTCCATGCCACGAATCTACTTAAGCCCCTCGACTCAGGAGAATAATCTCTATGTCACCGGCGGCACAGAAGAATATTACATGAATCTGATCGCCGATGCCATGGAGCCTTGGCTGACTGCCAATGGCATTCAGTATACCCGAAACACCCCTGATATGACCGCCGCCTCCTCTATTGCCCAATCCAAGCAGGGAAACTACGATTTTTACCTTGCCCTTCACTCCAATGCCGCACCGGAGGGCCGCTATGGCACCGTACGCGGCACTGACGTCTATTACTCTCCCAACAGTCGCAACGGCCGCCGTGCCGCCGAGATCATCGCTGCCAACCTCCGGCGTATCTACCCTCTTCCCGACCGCGTCCGGGCTCTTCCGACCACCTATCTTGGCGAGGTGACCCGAACCCTTCCCCCAGCGGTCCTCATTGAATTCGCGTATCACGACAACGCGGATGACGCTAACTGGCTCACGGAAAATATCGAGCGCATTGCCCGAAACGTCGTCTTTTCCCTGACGGAGTATTTCGGCATTCCCTTTGTCGAGCCAATGCCGGTACGCACCGGGGTGGTCACCACCGAGTCCGGCCCCCTCCGCATCCGGGAAAGGCCCAACCTGACTTCCCGGGTCCTTGCCTGGGCGCCAAAGGGCTCCCCCCTCACCGTCTACGGCCGCTGGCAGGACTGGTATGTGGTGCATTACGGCCCTACTGTCGGCTATGCCAGTGCGGACTACATCACCCTGGCATAGTACGACAGAGGTTGCCGGCATCTCCGGATTGTGGTATACCGGGCTGGAAGACTCCTCCTCCGGCCCAGTCGGGCACAGATGGATTTTTTCTTGGAATTTCCAGCAATTTTTTTGAAATACTTGACAAGCCCTCCTTAGTCTGCTATAATTGTTCTGTTACTGGTGTGAAGCCAGCTGACACATTCCTTGCTCCGGACCCGAACGTTCCGGGGCCATATGTCCAAAAGGAGGTGCTTTTTCATGGCAAAAGCAAACGAAAACTACGAGGCAATGGTGGTGTTCAGCACCAAGCAGGGCGAAGATGCAGTAAAAGCTCTGATTGAGAAGTTCACGAACATCATTCAGGAAAACGCGACCCTGGAGTCTGTCGACGAGTGGGGCAAGCGTGTTCTGGCCTACGCGATCAACGATGAGACCGAAGGTTATTATGTGCTGTTCAATTTTAACAGCATTCCTTCTTTCCCGACAGAGCTCGAAAGACGGCTGAACATTACTGACGGCATCCTGCGTTCTCTGGTTGTCGCCAGAGCGTAAGGGGAGGTACCGTTATGCTGAACCGTGTGATCCTGATGGGGCGGCTGGTCGCTGACCCTGAACTGAGACAGACCGGCAGCGGTATTTCTGTGGCGACGTTCCGGATTGCGGTGGATCGCAATTATCAGACGAAAGGCAGCACAGAAAGACAGGCGGATTTTATCCCCTGCGTGGCATGGCGCCAAACCGCTGAATTTATCAGCAAGTACTTCGCGAAAGGCCGCATGATCGCCCTGGAGGGCAGCCTGCAGTCCCGCGGCTACGAGGATAAGACCGGCGCCAAGCGGACGGCCTATGAGGTCATTGTCGACCAGGCCTATTTCGCGGACAGCAAACCGTCGGGCGGCGACCGCAGTGACCGCGGCGGCATCCCCTTCCCCACTGAGCCCCCCCAGTTCGATGAACCGCAGAAGGGCGGCAGCCTTTCCGTCGGTGATTTTGGGAGCTTCGAAGAAGTGGATACAGACGACGGCGATTTACCGTTCTGATCAGCCCATTGGAGCATAAATGCAAGAAGGAGGATTTCCATCATGATGGATCGTAATAATCGCGGCGGCAGAAAACCCCGCAGAAAAGTCTGCGCGTTCTGCGTCGACAAAGTTGAGAATATCGACTATAAGACCATCGGCAAATACAGCCGCAAGGTCCTTTCCGAGCGGGCGAAAATCATTCCCCGCCGTGTGACCGGTACCTGCGCCCGGCATCAGCGTCAGCTGACCGTAGCAATCAAGCGTGCCCGGCACATCGCTCTTCTGCCTTTTGTAAACGACTGATTCGTTGGCAGATTAAAACGAAAAACGGTAAAAGCTCCGAAGCCTGATACGACCAGGTTCCGGAGCTTTTTATTTTGCAAAGGCAGATGGGCTCCGCATTCAACCTGAAATAAGTGCGCCGGCTATCCCTTCCAATCGGGAATCCCCTTTCATCACCGGCGGAGGACTTCCAGCCTATTTTGACCTGCCGTTCCCGTTGCCAAAGCTGACCGGAAACTCCATCCTCTTTATCGTCCCGCACGCAAGCATCTTCTCAAATTCCTCCGTCAGTGTCAGAGTCTTCTGCCGGGCAGTTTCGATCAGCTGAGGGACGCTGTCGTGCCGCAGGGTTTCAGGCTCATCCAGATTGCGCCAACCGCGGCGGCGCAGATTCAAACAATCCCATTCCGGCTCCGCTATCTTGGCGTTGGAGACAAAATCACTCCAGGACGGATTCAGCAGCCCCGCCGCAAAGGCAAGATGTCCCAGTACCCTCCCGTGGCGGTACAGCAGCTCCTCAAAAAACAGGGTATCGCCAAAGGAAGCCGCTGCCTCCTGCTCCGGCAATCCTTCCCCGTATACTTCCCGAACCACCTCTGAAAGCATCTGGGCAAGCTGCTCCTTCTGCGCCAGTGGCAGCCGATGTCCGTCCGCCGGACAGTAATCGGAGATTCTACGGCCTCTTCGGACCGCGTACAGCGCCATATCAATGTCTGTCTCAATCTGGCAGTGGATCGTCCCGTTCCACAGGCCGGAGTTTTTTGCTTCTCCTTTCCGCTGCAAAAAATAAACATATGGATGGATTTCGCTGTCCAGCGAGTAGTGGCAGAGAAAACCGTCCAGATACGCCGCGCAGACATCTCTCGCCCACCCCCTCAGACCACTTACATACCGCGCCATCGCAAGAAACAGCCCGGCCGTATCCTCTTGGTGCATGCGGTTAGCAAGGGGATGGTATGGGCCGCCCCTTTCCCACAGCCGCCGGTAAAAAAGCGGATCAGGGCCTTGACAGCCCCAACGGAACGCCTCCGGATATTCCTCCAGCCGCGCTGCTATCCCGGCGCCGGCTGTGCGGATCACTTCTGTCCCCAGCATATCATGTGTCAAAAAATCTGCCATTTAAATTCCTCCTAAAATAAACTTTTTCCCGGCAATCACGTTATCTGAAAAAGAGGGGCGCTTATAAAAAGCGAACCCACTGGGTCAAGCCGCATCGTGCAGCGGCGGCGCAAAACAGGCGTCCGCTGCACGATGTAACTGTTTTCCCGGAATTCTTTGGATATTTTCTTTTATTATACACAAAAATGCTTTACAAAAAAAGCGTTTCCCTGTAAAATTATAAGTGTATTCAAAGTAATTTCACAGGAGGATGGATATGGCATCAGAAAAACTGACCAAAGGCGAAAAAAGCTGGATACTCTACGACGTTGCCAATTCTGCTTTTACCATGCTGGTCTCAACTACGATCCCCATTTTTTTTCACAGCTTGACGGAGGAGGCCGGTATCGCTTCCGTGCAGTCAACGGCTCTTTGGGGAAACGTCACCTCCATCGCCGTGCTGATTCTGGCGGTTCTCTCCCCCATTCTTGGAGCACTGGCGGATTACAGCGGCATGAAAAAGAAGCTGTTCCTGCTGTTTCTCCTCTTGGGCCTGGCGGGGCTTTTTTCCCTTTCGGTCACTACAGAGTGGACGGCCTTTCTCTGTCTTTTCG
>CAKXAF010000057.1:0-647 GCA_934869045.1 uncultured Nitrososphaerota archaeon
CCGCGGAGGGTCGCCACTGAATACTTGGAAACATCCCGGAATGCGTTGCGGATCCGGAACTCCTTTCCCCGATAGGAGGGAAAGAGTGCGACCACGTCCCCCTCGTTTTTGGAGGCAAGCATGGCGGTTTTGGCGCGGTACAGATCCAGAAAAGCCGCATTGAGCGCCCCGAGAATGGCCAAAGGCTCCTCCCGAAGCTGGAACAGATCCTCCAGCACGGCAAAAGCTCGGGTGTAGTTGTTCTGAAGCATCAGCTTGCTCAGGTCAAAAACCGATGCTTCGAGGCTTTTCCGCGTGACAGTCTCCACGTCCTGCCGGGAGACCGCTCCAGCGCCTTTATAGGCGATGAGCTTGTCCGCCTCGCTGGCAAGTATCTCCAGGGATGTCCCGCAGCGCTGAATCAGCGCCGAAGCGACGGGGGTCTCGATGGTCAGCCCGGCCTTCTGGAACCGGCCTTTCAAAAACTTGACCAGATCCCCTAGGGTGCGGAGCGCAAAGTCCACCACACACCCGGTTTTAGCCGCCGCTTCCGAAAGGCGGCGGACCCGGGGCATCTTTTTGGGGTTCAGGTCGTAGGCGCTGACATAAATGATGAACACACAGGCAGGGTTCGGATCCTTGACGATGCCCAGCAGGGACTCAAAATC
>CAKXAF010000057.1:657-3261 GCA_934869045.1 uncultured Nitrososphaerota archaeon
TCCGCCATCATCGGCATGCCCTCCTCTGCGATCTGGAGAGCCGTCATATCCAGCTCTGCGCCGTCAAATCGCTGCAGGTTAAAGCTTTCGGTACCCTTCTGCACGACCTTCTCGGTGATGCGCTGGAGGTATCCCGCGGACAGATACGCCTCCCGCCCATAGAGGAAGTACACTGGGCTGATTTCATTCTGCCGGAGGGCACGGCCCAGCTCGGCGTCGGTAAGATACGGCATTGCAAAGTCCCTTTTTATCCACCCCAGCTCCGCACCCCTCCGCTGGGGAGGATGATCCAGGAACTGGCGGCGGCGTAGTTTTGTCCAAATTCTGAAAAGCCGTCCAGCCAGGACTGCTTGCCTTTTATTATAGCATATTCGGGGGAGGAAATTCCATCCTTTTGGGGAATTTCCTCGTAGAAAAATACCAGATCCGCCCCAGCGGAAACCTCCTCTGCCCCTGGGTCACCGCCGGACAGGAAGAGCAGCCGCCGCCCGTATGCGGATACAACGATCCGCGTCCATCCGTCCACCCGGGCCGTCTCCAGGGAAAAGCGCCCAAAGAGCCGGTATTCCCCCGCAGTCAGCGGCAGACACTGGCCGATGTGCGGCGAATCCAAAGCAGTCTGATACCAGTTGCTCCCCGAATCCGAGAGCAGCGCCCCGATGGGAAAGCGTCCGGCAAGGCCGCTGACCCCGCTCATGCAGCGGCGGCTCTCCTCAGTAATCAAAACTGCGTCCAGCTAAAAAACGCCGCTGCTCCGCAGATAGGCGGCGGTTTTTTCTCCGATCCGGCTGTCCCCGCCGCACCCGATGAGAACCGCCCGTCCGCCCAGTTCCAGAACCAGGCTGCCCCCGCTTTCCGTGGAACCAAACGCCACGGTCAGTGCATTCCGCTGGGCAAGGGCGCCGCTGGCCGCGCCTGCGGCGAGCAGTAGCGCCGACAGTGCCGCAACCAGTCCAAGACGCTTCCGGTTTCCCAAAAAGCGGGCCGTCCCAAAGAGCAGCAGTGCGAACCCAGCCCAGAGCCAAAGCCAGGGGAGCCCCAGAGGAAGCACGCTGTGGGGGATCCTGGATAACCGTCCTAAGAGGGCGAAAATCCATTCCAGCACCGCGCTCATTAAATTTCCAACAGGCCCTGTCCAGCTCCCCAGCAGGCAGATACCGCCTCCTGCCACCAAAATCGGAAAAACCGGGACCAGGGCCAAATTTGCCAGCGGCGCCAGAACCGGAACACTCCCCGACCACAGAAAAAACACCGGCAGGCAGCAGGCATTGGCCGCCAGTGTCCCGCAAAGCAGGGAAACCGCCCCCTTAACCAGCGGATTTCCCGCCAGCCTCCGGGGCAGGCGTCTGCGCACCGCCCCGGTCCAGCAGGGCGCGACGGCAAACATCGCGGCAGTGGCCAGCACAGAGAGCCAAAATCCATTTTGAAATACCACCCGGGGATTCTGCAGGCAGAGAACCAGCACCGCGCCTCCCAGCGCATTGCCCGGGGAGTAGTCCCGGTAAAAGGCATTGGCAGACAGGGAAAAGGCTGCCATAATCCAGGCCCTCACGGCGGACGGCGCCGCACCGGTCAGCAGTACAAAGAGTCCTCCTGCCAGACCCGTCAAAAGAAACGCCGGTTTTCCGCAGCCCAAAACTCGGCGGAATACCCACCCGGCGATCCCCATTAGCAGCGAGATATGCAGGCCTGAGATGCAAAGCAGATGCGCGGTCCCTGTCGCCGAAAAGGCCTCCCGTACGGATGGGGAAAGGGCATCCGCATCGCCCAGCAGCACTGCCTCGAAAAATCCGGCGGCGTCGGGCCGAAGCGTCCGGTACAGCCTGCCGCGAAGCTCCTCACGCAGCCGCCCCACCCAATGGGTCCAGCCGGAGGCGGCCTCGGTGAGCCGGATGCTCCCCGGCGCGGCATATCCCGTCAGATCCGCGCCCTTTCCCAGCTGGCTGCGGGTGGGAGCCTCCGCATTCAGTTCCAGCGTCAGTGAAACATTTTCTCCTTCCGAAAATTCCGGGCTGCCTCCGGAATAGACCAGGATCCTTGTTCCTGGTTCCAGGTCACCGGATCGGACCCGAAGCAGATAACCGGCGGTGCTCCCAGCCTGTACGTTCTCGATCCGGCCGGTAAAGGCTGCCGTCTCACCGGCCCATCGATCGGCGAGTCGCAGCAGTGAAGCCCGCCCGGCCAGTGAAATTCCCACAGCAGCAGCCGCAACGAACAGCACCAGAAGGGCCGTCCTGCTGGGAGGACGGCCCAGCAAGACCAAAACGGCCGCCGCCATACAAAGGAATGCGGCTCCCAGGGCCACTCCAGCCAGCATCCGGTATCCGCAGAAAGTCGCCGCCAGGAGGCCTCCGGAAAATGCAGATCCCGCTACGGCCAGTGGCTGAAGGACCGGCTTACGTTCCCTCATTCTGCTTCCTTCAAATTTTCCAGCGCCACCCGCACCGCTTCGATGACAAAGGCGGAAAAGGTGCAGTCCTTTCCCTGTATCGCCTGCTCCACCTCCGCGATGACATCATTGGGAAACCGGATGGATTTATTGGTAGTAGGGGGAATTGCCGGCATCTTGAATTTTCGCATTTCGATCATCTCCGTCATACAGGC
>CAKXAF010000057.1:3271-9737 GCA_934869045.1 uncultured Nitrososphaerota archaeon
CCTCTCTTATTGTATTGTATTTTGCAATGCGCATATGCATGACAAACGTATTACGCAAATTACAGAAAAGGCCGCGCAGAAACGTACATGCACGTTTCTGCGCGGACACTTTTCCAATGCCGCTTATTCGCCGCTGATCACAGTCAAAGGCTTGCTGGGCTTCGAGGGGTTGGGGTTCTCGTCGTTAAACTGGTAATCCTTTCCAGGGAGCACCGCATTGAGGACAATCCCGAGAATCGCCGCAATCGCCAGGCTGGTCAGGGTAACGGTCGTACCGGCGATGGTGAAGGAAAGGCCGTTGGAGAATCCCAAGGCGCTGACCAGGATCACCGCCGCAATGATGACGTTGCGGCTCTTGGAAAGATCCACCTGGTTTTCCACTACGTTGCGCACGCCGATGGCAGAAATCATCCCGTACAGGATGAAGGAGACACCGCCGATAATCGCCGCAGGAATCGAATGAATGACCTGTGCAAACATCGGACTGAAGGACAGGAGAATGGCAAATCCGGCCGCGATACGGACGACACGGGGGTCATAGACCCGGGACAGGGCCAGCACGCCGGTGTTTTCCCCGTAGGTTGTATTGGCGGGACCGCCGATCATAGCGGAAAGGCTGGTAGCCAGACCGTCGCCCAGCAAAGTCCGGTGGAGGCCGGGATCCCGGATAAAGTTGGTACCGGTGGTGGCGCTGATGGCGGAAATATCGCCAACATGCTCCATCATCGTCGCAATGGCAATGGGGGCCATAACCAGAATCGCGGAAACGTTGAACTTCGGCAGGACAAACTGCTGAAGGCCGACGATCTGGGCCTCCTGCACCCCGGCGAAGCTGACGAACGCGCCGCTTTCCGGGCTGATGACACCACAAAGGGAGAGGATCAGCACCAGCGTATAGGGCACAACAACTCCCATCAAAATGGGGATGATCTTAATCATGCCCTTGCCCCAGATGTTGCAGGCGATGATGGTCAGCAGGGACAGCGCCGCCAGCCACCAGCAGTTGGACGCGTTGTCCACTGCGCTTCCGGCCAGAATCAGGCCGATGGAAATGATAATCGGACCTGTGACCACCGGAGGCAGGAACCGCATAACCCGCTTGACGCCGACCAGCTTGATGATCAGCGCCATTACCAGATACAGCAGGCCGGCAACTACGACGCCGCCCAGCGCATAGGGGAGCTTTTCCTCACCCGTCATACCGGCAAAAATTCCTTCATTCAGCTCCGACACAGCGGAAAAACCGCCCAGGAAAGCAAAGCTGGAGCCGAGGAAGGCTGGAATTTTCATTTTAGTCAGCACATGGAACAGCAGCGTGCCAACGCCCGCGCAGAGCAGAGTGGTCTGGATACTCATGGGCAGCCCGTACTGGTTCACCAGGATCAGCGGTACCAGCACCGTAGCGCCGAACATCGCGAACATATGCTGCAGGCCAAGAATCAACATTTTGGGGATGCCGAGCTTTCGGGCGTCAAAGATCCCCTCTGCGGGGACACCTTCCTTGACCGCGCTTTTGTCTTTCTGCATGGGGTTTCCTCCTTTTATTGCAGCGGGATCGCTCCGGCTGAAATGGACCCAAAAAAAGGGGCACGGCGGTTTGAACCCAAAACGCATATGCCCACATTCTTCGGTATTTATCAGAAGTATTATAACAAATCCGACACGAAAATGCAACCGTTTTCCCTTGATTTCTTCATAATTCTCAAAGAAATTCCAAAATTTTCTGCTCTTTGCCAGAAAGCTGGACGGATTTTCCGTCACTCCGCCAAAAAGACCGTCCGGTCTGCATCAGAAGGCATCCGCCAGTCTCCCCTGGGCGAAAGGCTGACCGTGCCTACCTTTGGTCCGTCCGGCAGGCAGGACCGTTTGAACTGGCTGGCGAAGAACCTCCGGAGGAACAGATCCAGCCACTTGGCAATCTGTCCGCTGGTATAGCGCCCGGCAAACGCCCGCTCCGCCAGGAAGGCCAGCTTGTTCCGCTCGCAGCCAAAGCGGAGGAAGTGATAGAGGAAGAAGTCATGCAGTTCGTAGGGTCCGATGTTCTCCTCAGTTTTCTGGGCAATCTGGCCGTTTTCGTCCGGGGGAAGCAGCTCCGGACTCACCGGCGTGTCCAGCACCTCCCGCAGCACCGCCGCCGTCCGCCGGTCCGACCGGGCGGCGACAGAATCTACCAGATACCGTACCAGCGTCTTGGGGACGGAGGCGTTGACGCCGTACATACTCATATGGTCGCCGTTATAGGTGCACCACCCCATGGCCAGCTCGGAGAGGTCGCCGGTCCCGACAAGAAGGCCGGCCTCCTTGTTGGCCAGATCCATCAGGATCTGGGTCCGCTCCCGGGCTTGGGTGTTTTCGTAGGTGATGTCGTGGACGGAGGGGTCGTGGCCGATGTCCTTCATGTGCTGGATGCAGGCCGGCCGAATGTCGATCTCCCGCAGCTCTGCCCCCAGGGAAGCCACCAGCTCCAGGGCGTTCTGGTAGGTCCGATCCGTGGTGCCGAAGCCGGGCATGGTGATGCAGAGGATATTCCGGGCAGGCAGCTCCAGCAGCTTCATCGCTTCGGAAGCCACCAGCAGGGCCAGAGTGGAATCCAGCCCGCCGGAAATGCCGATGACCGCCCGCTTCAGGCCGGTGTGGGCAAGGCGTTTGGCCAGACCCGCCGCCTGAATGGCGAAGATCTCCCGGCAACGTTCCTCCCGGGCACTTTCATCCCGGGGGATAAAGGGAGCCGGATCATAGATCCGGTCCATCTGCCCGGCGGGAAGCGGCGGCAGGATGCCCTCCACCGTCCGAAAGGCGGGGCGCATGGCGGCGGCGTTGTCGTGAAAGCTGCCGTTTTTACGCCGCTCCGCGGAAAGCCGGAACAGGTCCAGGCAGGCCGCCGCACTGGAGCCGGTGCGGGAAAAGCGCTCTCCTTCCGCAAGGATGGAGCCGTTTTCCGCCACGGTGCAGGCCCCGGAAAACACAAGGTCCGTGGTGGATTCCCCCGCACCCGCCGAGGCGTAGAGATACCCGCAGATGCACCGGCCGCTCTGCCCGGCGATAAGCTCACGACGGTAGGCATTCTTGGAAACCAGCTCATTGCTGGCTGAGAGGTTGACGATAAGGTTGGCCCCTGCCAAGGCCATCTGGGAACTGGGCGGCACCGGGACCCACAGGTCCTCGCAAATCTCCACCCCCATGACCAGCGGCCCGAAACGAAACAGCAGATCTCCAAAGGGAACCGGCTGGCCGCAGAGGGTCACCGTGTCTCCTGGCGCTGTATTGCCGGAGGAAAACCACCGTTTTTCGTAAAATTCCTGGTAGTTTGGGAGGTACCGCTTGGGTACCACTCCTAAAATTTTTCCCAATTGGATAACAGCAGCACAATTATACAATGTGTCAAATGCCCGTACCGGCAGTCCCACGGCAATCACCATGGAAAGTTCTGCGGTTTTCGCCAAAAGCTCTTCCAGCGCCTCCTCGCAGCGCCGGATCAGCCGATCCTGCCCAAACAGGTCCGCGCAGGTATAGCCGGACAGGTGCAGCTCCGGAAGTACGGCAACCTGCGCGCCGGAACCGGCGGCCTCCCGGACTGCGGCCAGCGCGGACATCCCGTTCTTCTCCGGATTCGCCACTGTCACTTCCGGGGACAGGGCGGCGGCTTTCAAAAATCCCATTTCAGACGCATTGCACATGGTAATCTCTCCGTTCCATGCCGGACAAGACGTTCCGGCATCATATTTAAACATCCATCCGCATTATTTCCGGGGAATTCTAAAAATATCCTCCAGAACCGCCGGAATTTCCTCCTCCGGGACCTCCTGCCGCTGGACGACGCGGCCCCCCTCCAGCCGCCGCAGGGAGCTGCCCACCAGGTTCCAGCTTCCGCCCTCTGTATAGATTCCCACCATCCGCTCCCGGATGAAGGGGGAGTCCGGATGCCTTTCGCAGTAGAAGCAGGGCATGACAAAATCTGCGTTCACCTGGGGTTCCCCGGTAAACCCGAACAGAGGAACGAAATCCTGCCCGTTCAGGCTCTGACAGAGGACATGCCCGTAAAAGGGGTCTTCCTCAAACCAGTACTTTCCGATCCCGTCGGCCTGCACCGGACCGCACTCCAGCCGAAGGGCCATCCGGGGCGCTTCCCGCATCACGCCGGCGTCGCAGAGGTAATCCCCGTCCGGCAGATGGACCAGCAATACGTGGTGGCGGCGCATGGGCGTCACCCCTTCCGGCTCGCCCAGCAGGAAACGCGCCGCCAGATGCGTCACGGAAAAGCCAAGGCCACTGAGCAGAGCGCCGAGCGCTTCGTTCAATTCGAAACAGAATCCCCCCCGCTGCTTCTCCACAATTTTTTCGAACAGGGCCTCCGGATCCAACTGGAGAGGCCGGCCGGCCAGGATATCCAGGTTTTCATACGGGACGGCACGGTAATGCGCGGAAATAATCTTTGTCAGAGTGTCCGCGCAGTGAGGCAGAGGCCCTTCTGCGCCGATGCGGGCGAGATAACGCTGAATTTGCTCCGGGGAATAGGACATTCAGATTCCTCCTTTTTGCTGTTTGCGGCAGCTATGCACCGCACCGGTTGCTGAATCAATGGCAGGTTTCCGCATCTCAAGCCCCGCGGCGCAGAAACCGCACAGAAAGCGGCCTTCTGCCATCAAAGTTCTATACGTCAGCGGATCCAGACGTGCTGCAAGGCTCGCAATAGAACCCGCCAGGCCCAAAAACCGCATACGCGGGCTTTGCTTTCCCATCAGGAAAGTCTTTGAAGTTATTATAGCATAAATTCCCGAAAAAAACTGCCCCTCTGCAAAAAAGAGGACGCTGGCTGGCCGCCTCCGTCCTCTTTTTCTAAAACTGACGCCGTTCAATCCTCCGGCTGGGGAGGATACTGGTTCCGAAGACGGCGCATTACAACAAAGTAGACCGGCAGCAACAGGAGATCCGCCGCCACCCAGGCTGCTGGATTTGCAAAGCAGACGGCGTTAAAACCAAAGGTGCCCACCAGACAAAATGCCACAAAGCTGCGCCCCACCAGCTCAAAAATTCCTGCTGTCATAGCCGGTATACCGCTTCCCAGCCCCTGCAAAGAGTTCCGAAAAATAAAAATCAGCGTAAGTACTGGGTAAAAAAGCCCGTTTATTATCAAAAAATAACGGATCTGTTCCAAAATCCCATCCACATCATCCCCGCTGATAAACAGCCGGGAAATCTCGCCGCCCCAAAGGGCGACAATCAGGCAGGCGGCCACCGAATAGCCAAGGGTAAGCACCACGCTGGTCCGAATCCCCCGATGGATCCGTTCGATTTTGCCCGCGCCCAAATTCTGACCGCAATAGGTCGCCATGGTCAGGCCGATGGTTTCCATAGGCTGGGTGACGATCAGGCTCACCTTGCCTGCGGCCGTAACCGCCGCCACGATCCCGGAACCGAGACCGTTTACCGCTGTCTGCAGAAGAATGGAGCCAACTGCAGTCAGGGAAAACTGCAGTCCCATAGGCACACCCATGGCCAGCATCCGTCGGATCAGAGCAGCATCCGGCCGCCAATCCTCTCGTTTCATCCGGAGAATCGGGAACCGCTTCCAGATATACACCAGGCACAGCAACCCGGAAACCGCCTGGGCGATAACCGTAGCGTATGCCGCCCCTGCTGTCCCCATACGGAAGGGGACAATGAACAGCACATCCAGACCGACGTTGAGCACCGAGGCAACGATCAGGAAGTACAGCGGCGTTTTGCTGTCTCCCAACGCCCGGAGGACACCGGACAGGAGATTGTAAAGCATCAGCGCTCCGGTTCCTGCAAAGACAACGATGATGTAGGCGTAGGCATCCTCAAAAATGTCCGCCGGCGTCTGCATCAGCACCAGGATTTGCCGGGTAAACAGCAGGGTCCCCGCTGTAATCAGAACCGTGATTGCCGCCGCTATGTAAACCGAATTGGTGACATACCGCCGCATCGTCTTGTGATCTCCGGCCCCACAGGCCTGGGCCACCGGGATGCAGAGCCCGCTGCAGGTACCTGTGGCAAACCCCAGCACCAGAAAGCTGATGGAGCCGGTAGAGCCCACCGCCGCCAGGGCGTTGACTCCCAAAAACTGGCCGACAACAATGCTGTCCGCCATATTGTAAAACTGCTGAAAAAGGTTTCCAACCACCATGGGAAGGGAGAACAAGAGAATCAGCTTCAGGGGATTCCCTGTCGTCAGGTCCTTGACCAAATAGACGCCACCCGGCCTTTCTGAAAAACGTTCAATCTGCAGCCGTTCAGGGCTTTTGCATATGTATTAGAATACCGTTTCTCCCCCTGATTGTCAACGGCAAGATTGTCCAAAGATAACCGGCGGCGCCCTTCCGAAAACAGGCGCTTTTCCAGTGCGCCTAGCAGCAGATAACCCGGTT
This sequence comes from uncultured Nitrososphaerota archaeon, assembly GCA_934869045.1. GTDB lineage: Bacteria > Bacillota > Clostridia > Oscillospirales > Ruminococcaceae > Merdivicinus. Next base: position 9,661 of record CAKXAF010000057.1, read on the forward strand.
CTTCCCCTCGGCCTTGGCCCGGTACAGCGCACTGTCCGCACGGCCGATAAGCTCCTCCGTTGGAACGTCGCCCGGTG
>CAKXAF010000057.1:9747-11250 GCA_934869045.1 uncultured Nitrososphaerota archaeon
GTGCGGAACACGCTCCGGCGCTGATTGTCACCACCCCGGTGCCGGAATGCTTTCCGCAGGGGATCTGGCTCGCCTCCACTCCCGCACGTATCCGTTCGCCGGCTTCCTTTACGGCCGCGCCATCCCTGCCGAAAAGGACCACGAGAAATTCTTCGCCGCCATAGCGAACCAGACAATCCTGCTCCGGATCCGTACAGCTGCGGATAACTGCGGCGATTCGCCGGATGCAGTCGTCGCCGGCCTGATGCCCGTATGTGTCGTTATACCGTTTGAAGTCGTCAATATCGATCATTAGGATGCCCACCGGCTCCTGTCTTTCCCGGGCCTGTTCCCATCTTTTGGGGAGCAGTTCCTCCAGATACCGCCGGTTGTGCATCCGAGTCAGCCCATCCGTAAACACCTTCACCGACAGGCTCTGATTCATCCGCTGGATCTCTGCGGCCTGCCGGGCGATTGTCATCCGGTTTCGATAATCCCGCGCCCTGCCGCGGTACCGGGATGCCGCGATCAGAAATGCCATCACCGCAATCACGGTGGTATTCACATAATTGCCGGCATTGTTGATCGGCGCGGGCTGGAAGGCAGGGAGCAGGGCCAGCAGCGCAATCTGGCAGCCCCCAAAAATCGCCAGCGCTTGCCACGGCTTCAGATAAATCAGTACCGCTACCGGCAGAATAATGCCGACATAAACGGTGACATTTTCGGTAACACGCTGGTCATAAAGCGTAACCCCCAAGCTCCATACACTGATAAACGCCGCATAGGCCACAGACAGTCGGATGATCCGGCGGTTTGCCTTTTCCCCTTTGCTGCGGGCAAATAGCAGCATTCCAGCCGCTGCGGCTGCCGTCGCGAGAAACAGCAGCAGGTACATGGTAAAATAAACCCGCCGGGCGGTTGTACCCAGCCCTCCCTTTTGCCCCCAAAAAATCCGTATAATATTCCCCAATTCAAAGGTCAGGATCAGCGGGACAAGCACCCCGCTGATCCGCCGGATATTCCGCGCCAGCAGCGCCGAAAACCCCGGCTGCATGTCCGCCGGCAGGGGACATGCAAAAAATTCCTTCCATTTTTCCACGAAGCGGTCCCCCTTGCTGTCTGCTTGACGTCAGTCCTGGGAACACTTGGCCGCGTCAATGGCCAGCACGATCATTAGACAAAGCAGGGCGTTCCCCGGGTCTGCGATGTCCAGAAGGTAGGTGTCCGTCCAGTTAAACAGTTCCTTGCTGGCGGACATGATCTCCCGGGGACCATCCACCACCTGATAGTCCCATTCCAAAAAGTCACCCCGGACCTCCCAGCCGTTGCAGTCCAGTGTAAACCGGGGGTGAAACAGGGCAAATTCCTTGCGGATGCACCCCAGGTATTCCTCCCCCGCATAGAGGGCGAACCGGGGCAGGAGGGTCAGCACTTCTTCCTTTACCGTCCCCAGGTGGTCTCCGGCCGGGCCGTAGATCTCCAGCCGGTGTCCCCAGGACAGCTTGCCCTCCACGGTATAGGCGG
>CAKXAF010000058.1 GCA_934869045.1 uncultured Nitrososphaerota archaeon
GCCCCACCCATTACAACACGGCCCACGACCGCACGAAATTCGAAGTGTCTGCTCATAAATGGGCCGACCTCTCGGAAGGAAATTACGGCGTGACGCTGCTCAATGACTGCAAGTACGGCTACGATATCAAGGAAAACCGAATGCGCATCACCCTCCTCCGCTCTCCCATCGACCCCGATCCCACCGCCGATAAGGGCCATCACGAGTTTGTTTACTCGCTGCGCCCTCATGCCGGCAGCTGGGTCGCCTCCAAAGCCGTTCAGGCGGGCTACGAGCTCAATGTGCCTCTCTGGCCCCTTTTCTGCGCGGACGCTCAGGAAAAAGGCTCCCTGCCTAAGGCCCTTTCATACTTTACCTGCAGCCACAGCAATGTAATCCTGGATACGGTCAAGTGTGCCGAGGATTGCAGCGGTATCATCGTACGGTTCTATGAATCCAGCGGAACCAAAACCAACGTGCAGCTGCAGACGGCCCTTCCCTTTTCCCGCGTTTCGGAATGCAACCTGGTCGAGGAAGAGGAGCAGAACATCCCTGCGAAAGGCAATAGCTTTGCTTTCACCATCAAGCCCTTTGAGATCAAGACCTTCAAACTTTCCCAATAACAACTCCAAACTGCTGTATATGAACAAAAGTCCTCCCGCATCCGGTGTGTACCTGGCAATGCTCACGCCTTTCTTCGAGGATCTACAGGAAAAGCATGAATTCGAGGGCTACATCAGACCATTGAAGCAATCCGCAGCCTGTTTTAATGCGGCCTGACCACCGCCCAATAAAAGACAAGGAGAAAATCTTTATGAAGCCGATTATTCACCTGATTGGAAACGCACATCTTGACCCCGCCTGGCTCTGGCAATGGCAGGAGGGCTTCTCCGAAATCAAGGCCACCTTCCGCTCCGCTCTGGATCGGATGAATGAATTTGACGGCTATGTTTTCACTGCGGCCGGCGCCAGCTACTACCAGTGGGTAGAGGAAAATGAGCCTGCCATGTTCGAGGAGATCCGCCAGCGCGTGGCTGAAGGCCGCTGGGTCATTGCAGGGGGCTGGTGGCTGCAGCCAGATTGCAACCTGCCCAGCGGTGAGTCCTTCGCCCGTCACGGCCTGTACGGACAGCGGTATTTTTACGAAAAATTCGGAAAAACCGCTTCCTTCGGCTACAACGTGGACAGCTTCGGTCACAATGCTGCCCTGCCCCAGCTTCTTGCCAAATGCGGCATGAACAACTACGTCATGATGCGCCCGGAGCAGAAGGAAAAGGCCTTAGACCGGGATACCTTCTGGTGGGAGGGCATCGACGGGACCCGGGTCCTTACCTACCGCCTCCCCACCGGCTACGGTACTGCTTCCGACCATCACGATGTCAGCTGGAAGTATGAATTCATCCAGAAGCGCGCGGCCGGGGATGCAGAGCCCAAGATGTTCTTTTACGGCGTGGGAAACCACGGCGGCGGCCCCACCATCGCCACCCTCCAAATCATTGAAGAGCTGCAAAAGAAGGATCCTCAGCTCTGCTATAGCTCTCCCGACGCATTTTTTGCCGAAATCCGGGAACAGAACACCGTCAATTCCGTGGTCACTGGGGATCTTCAGCACCACGCCATCGGCTGCTACTCCGCCCTCAGTGAAATCAAACGCAACAACCGCCGCTGTGAAAACCGCCTTCTTGCCGCGGAAAAGCTGATGGCCGCCGCTCACAGTCTCCTTGGGCTGGACTACGACCGGCAATCCATTCAGCGGGCCTGGGAGGACGTACTGTTTAACCAATTTCACGATATCCTCGGTGGATGCAGCCTGAAAGCCGTCTATGATGACGCCCGGGACTTCCATGGCGAAGCCCTTCGGATCTCCTCCCGTCTTCTGAACAGCGCCGTGCAGAAAATCTCCTGGAACATCGATACCAAACGCGGCCGCAGCTTCGCCGTGGACCGCCATTTCGACTGGAATTCCTGGGAAAACGAAATCGGCGGCTCCCCCCTCGTTATCTTCAATCCCAATCCCTGGGAGCAGACCTCCCTCATCCCTCTCACCCAGGATATTACCGGCGTCCTGGATGAAAACGACGTCCCGGTTGCCTGCCAACGCGTCCGCGGTCCGAAAACCTGCAACAGCGGAAAAGACGACTATGTCAGCGTACTTCAGCTAGTTCTGCCGCCCATGGGCTACCGCACACTCTACACCTTCTGCCGCCTGCCCCAGGAGATTCCCCTGAGCAGCCGCTTCCTCAGCGGAAAAACCCACTGCCTGGAAAACGACTGGTACCGCCTCCGCATCAATCCCACCACCGGCGCTATTGCTTCTCTATTTGACAAGCAGCACCGGCGAGAGGTCTTCTCAGCGGATGCAGCTGTGGGAGAGGTCATCGAGGACTTCGAAAACGACACCTGGGCCCACGCGCAGGAATACCTGAACAACGTCATCGACCACTTCGGCGGCGCATCTCTGGAACTCGTTGACCGCGGGCCGCTGTTTCTCACCCTGCGCGCCGAATCCCGCTGCCGCAGTTCGGTCCTGGTGCAGGAATACCGCCTCTACCGCGACCGTCCGAACATCGAAGTCTCCGTCCGCATCAACTGGCAGGAACCCTTCAAAATCCTGAAGTTCGCCTTCCCTGTGGCCGTAAACGACCCGCACGCCGTCTACGAAATCCCCTACGGCAGCATTGAAAAGCCCTGCAATGGCATGGAGGAAGCCGGTCAGCTCTGGTTCGACGTCTCCGGCAACGACGCGGAAGGCCGCCCCTGCGGTGTTTCCATCGTGACCAACGGCTCCGGAAGCTACAGCGTCGACGGCGGCACCGGCCGGTTTATCGCCCTGCGCAGCGCCGGCTATGCCGACCATTTCGGCATAAAAGACCGCTTCACCGAGGTCATGGATCTGGGTATCCATGAATTTCAGTACAGCATCCTGCCCCACGATGGCGTCCTGCAGCAGAATATCCCCACCAAAGCCGCTCAGGAACTGGTCCAGCCCCCCGTTGTCATCTACGAAACCTACCACCAGGGAAGTCTGCCGCCAACCGGCTCCTATGCAGCCAGCTCCGCCGAAAACGTCCTGATTCAGGTGATCAAGCAGGCAGAGGACAGCAGCGATATTCTGGTCCGCGCCTACGAAACCAACGGCGTGGAAACCGACTGCGAGATCTCCTTCCTCCAATATCATACCACGGTGCGCTTCGCTCCCCACGAGGTCAAAACCATTCAGTTCTCCAAAGACGGCAGTATCTGTTTTCCCCTTATCTGTGAACTGCCTCTGCAGGAGAATAGCAATTGACCCTCCCGCCCGCGCATACTCTTGTAAAAACCTCAGCAAACAGCCCCTTGCCGCGCGAAGGGCAGAAACAGTTCTGGGAACCCCTGTCAAAGGGGTTCCCGAGACGGGGCTCAAGCAGTGGTTATTCAAATTCAATCGGAACGAGCCGATTCAGATACGCAACGCAAACGGCTCAAAACAGCGCAGGGAAAGCTGTTGGCTGATCAAAAGTATTCCTACACTGGTCTGCCCACCTATTTGTGCAATGACGCCATTGCCGGGACCATCGCAGAAAACCTATTCGGACTGGGTGAAAATCATCCCAAAGTTTTCTAACTCTCACGGAAGGAAGGACAAAACGGCATGAGCACAATTGAAATTCATGAGCTATCGAAAGTATCCTGCCCTATAAAAGCTGCTATTTTTGATTTTGACGGCACCATCTCCACTCTCCGCTGCGGCTGGGAGCAGGTGATGGAGCGCATCATGCTCAACCGCCTCTCTCCCAGCGGCATGTCTGAAGAAGAACTGCTGAAGTTGATCCGCGCCTACATCGAGGAATCCACCGGTATCCAAACCATCTACCAGATGGAGTGGCTGGCCGGGCAAGTGGAAAGGCTCTGTGGCACTACTCCTTTGGATCCTTGGGAGTATAAAGACGAGTACAACGAAGCCCTTCTTCACATGGTAAACGAACGGATCGAACGCCTGGAAAAAGGTGAAGCCGATCCCGATGAATTCCTCGTCGCTGGAAGCCGCCGCTTCCTCCAGCTCCTAGCCGAAAAGGGCATCGATATCTATATCGCCAGCGGTACCGACGATGTGGATCTCCAGCGCGAAGCCGCCCTTCTGAAAATAGCCCCCCTGGCTGCTGAGATCAAGGGTGCACCCCACCGCAAAAAAGACTGCTCCAAAGAAGCGGTCATCAAGGATCTGGTGGAAACCCGCCATCTCTCCGGCAAAGAGCTCCTTGTCGCCGGAGACGGAAAGGTAGAAATCCTGCTGGGTAACGAAGTGGGGGCGATAACCGTCGGCGTCGCCACCCGCGAAACAAACATGGATGGCACCTTTCACCCCAAAAAGCTCGTCAAACTCCGCCAGGCGAAAGCGAATTACATCGCCGCGGACTTCAACGCTTTAGTGGACCTGTGGAACTGCGGCAAATCCGCCGTCTGACCGCCAACCTAACGCTATTCTGGGAGGATGTCTGAATGATGAAAATTTCTGCGCCAAATGAAATCCTGGACGATCTGATCGCCCATTATCCCGTTCTCGCGTCCTGTTCGGAGTCCATCCAAACCGCCTTTTGGCTGATGCGTGACAGCTTCCGTCAGGGCGGCAAGCTCCTTATCTGCGGAAACGGCGGAAGTGCCGCCGACTGCGATCACATCACGGGGGAGTTGATGAAGGGGTTCCTGCTGAAACGCCCCCTCCCTGCCGAACATAAAGCGGCCCTTTGCCAGATGGGCGAAGCCGGGCAGCTCTTGGCGGAAAAGCTCCAGCGAGCCCTTCCCTGTATCCCTTTGACGGGCTGCCCCGCTCTGACCACTGCTTTTTCCAATGATGTGGATCCCCTGCTGACCTTCGCCCAACAGGTACATGGCTACGGCCGTCCTGGAGATGTACTGCTGGCGATTTCCACCTCTGGCAACGCGAAAAATGCCATTTTGGCGGTATATACGGCCAAAGCCGCCGGCCTAAAAACCATCGGCCTCACAGGAAGCGCCGGCGGAAAGCTGTGCCAGCTCTGTGATACGGCTATCCGTGTACCCGAAAATGAGACTTTCCGCATCCAGGAGCTTCATCTCCCAGTGTACCACGCCCTCTGCGCCATGCTGGAATCCGAATTTTTCGGGGAAGATGGAATCCAAACGGAAGCTAGTGCGCTGCCGAATATTTGAACTGCTTTTCCTATTTTGTTGAAATGGATTCTTACAAAAGGGCTGCCCAATAGTTTTCTAACAAGACAGGCCAGCGTCTTCTGTATACGACAGGAGGCGCTGGCCTGTCTGACTATTTGGAAAGTTGCACTCCGGATTCTCTGAACATTGGATTGCACATGCAAGGCTCCGCACCAGTTCGATGCTGCGGAGCAGGACGGGAGCCTTACTCCTGCTAACTTTACCCCATCCAGTACCTCTCCCTGCTCCTGTCGTTGGCTCCACTTTTACAGCACCTTTTTCTGCCCCGCTATTGGCGTGTTTAACTTATTTGGAGGACTCCTTACACTTTTTACAAGGTTGAATAATCCATATGACTTATTATCAGCCTTGTATCTAATTATTTTGGGAATTCTAGCATTCCGAACTGGTTTTTGTATCAAACGCAGACCCAATAAAAATACGATTCTCCTACAAAGCGTTTTATCCGCTTACTTCCTTTCTACGATAGCCATGTTCTTTTCTACCACTCTAACTGGCCTATTCCCCTCTTTGCACACTTTTTTAGCAATACCAATTAGTCTGATTACAGCATTTCTCATCATTACGCTACCAAATGCTCTCTATTTCTGGAAGCGCCTTGAACTTTTCAGTAAATCATCTTCCTGCTTTCCATCTTTCATTTTGTTGCGCTTGCTATTAGCTTTAGGAATCATCATTCTCTATTTGATCCTTTCCGTGTTATTTTTATTTTTATAATTTCCGTCCCAGCGGAAGCGGAAAAGGTTAAATTTATAATGAAAATCCCCTGCCTCGTTATGATCCAAGGCGGGGGAAAGTAATAAGGGGGAAGATTTTTGACTTGTAAGAAATGCAAAGGTGAAATTCCGGAAGGGAGTTTGTACTGCAACCTTTGCGGCGCGCCCCAGCGGCGGAACCAGAAAAAGAAAATGTATCAGCGACCGGACGGATTGTTTGAAAAGGTCGTGACCATAAACGGAGTCCGAAAGCCTTTTCGAGGCCGCACAGAGTCAGAGGTCATGCAAAAAATTCTGTCCTATCAGGAAACAGCCGCCCGGGGACGCCTGTTCTCGGAAGTCGCAGCAGAATGGAAAGAGGATCATTTCCAAAACCTTGCCTATAACTCCAAAAAGAACTATACTCCTGCTTATCAGCGCGCCTATGATCATTTTGAAAGCACCCCGATCCGGTCGATCACTTCCGCACAGATTACTGCTTTTCTGGATGCATTTGCCCGTCAGGGACACGCTCAAAAGACCGTTAAAACACAGGCTCTGATTCTGAACCTTATCTTTTCTTACGCCGTTCTGCATGGCGATCTGGAACAAAATCCGGCGCAATACGTGCGTCCTCCGAAGAATCTTCCCAAATCCTGCCGGGAACTTCCTTCTGATCAGGAAATCGAAATCGTACAGCGCAGCCTGGAAAAAACATTTGGCCTTTTCGCCTACTTTCTCCTCTACACCGGATGCCGCCGTGGAGAAGCCCTCGCTTTGCAGTATCGCGATATTGACCGGGCGGCTAAGGTGATTCACATCACCAAATCGGTTTATTACGACAACAATCGCCCAATGCTGAAAACTCCCAAAACAGCAGCCGGAAAGCGCGATATCATTCTTCTGGAGAAATTAGCAGAACATATTCCGAACGGCGCACCGGAAGATTATCTTTTTGGATGGGACGGCGCCCTCATGACGCAATCCCAATTTGATCGCTCCTGGAAGGCGTACCGCACGGAAACCGGTCTGACATTAACGCCCCATCAGCTCCGCCATGCGTTTGCCACCATCCTGTTTGAAGCCGGCATTGATGAAAAAGATGCGCAGGAGCTTTTAGGCCATACCAGTCTGGCCATGACCAGAGATATCTATACTCACATCCGCTCCTCCCGCAAAGAGAAAACCGCTGCCGCGTTAAACCAATTTGTAAGAGACGACACACCCTGACACGGACAAACATCCCTGACAAATCACTGTGTATTTTCTGTGCATGAGATAATGCTTTTTCATGTTTTTTCATGGCTTTTTATGAGAATTGGAATTTATATAAAAAGTGCGGCAAACACCGGATACACAAGGAAAAACCGCTTAACAGCGGGCTTTACAGCCTTTTGTTAAGCGGTTCATTTTGGCGGAGTTGGAGAGACTCGAACTCTCGCGCCGGGGTTTAGCCGACCTACGCCCTTAGCAGGGGCGCCTCGTCACCAACTTGAGTACAACTCCATGGAAACGACCTGTCAAGGTATCCAATTTCAAATTATGTGGCGGAGAGAGTGGGATTCGAACCCACGGTCCCTTGCGGGATCACTGGTTTTCAAGACCAGCTCCTTAAACCACTCGGACATCTCTCCGTGCAATTTTGTCACACGGAACATTTATTATCTTAGCATACAGTTGACTTTTTGTCAATGGTTTTTCAAAAAATATCACCTTTTAAAAGAGTTTTTTCCAGAACTATAGCCTTTTTTAGACAAAAATGCTATAATGGAAAATACATACCGGCTGTGTTTGCCGAAAATCACAAATTCGGAGGATTATTTATGGGAAACGTTATTTTGACTGCCGACAGCCCCTGCGACCTTGGGGAGTCCTTTCAGAACCGCTATCAGCTGTATTACTACCCTTATCATATTATCCTGGATGGTCGGGAATATACCGACGGCGTGGACATCTCTCCAGATGACCTTTTTCGCGCTTACTGGGACAAGAAGCTCCTTCCCAAAACCGCTGCCATCGGTATCGGAGAGTATCTGGACTTTTTCCGTCCTCTGGTCGAACAAGGTTATGAGATCGTCCATTTCTGCCTGGGTTCTGCCCTCAGCGCCGCTTATCAGAATTGTTGTGCCGCAGCGGAAGAGCTGGGGCATGTTTACCCTGTGGATTCCCGCAGTCTGTCCACCGGCATCGGCCTGCAGGTCATTGAGGCTGCAGAAATGGCGCGCACAGGACTCCCCGCTTCTGAAATTCATCGCGAGGCTCGCAAACTGGCCGACCGGAGCCACGCTTCCTTTATTCTGGACACACTGGAATTCATGCACGCTGGCGGACGTTGCTCCACAGTAACTGCGCTGGGAGCCAACCTCCTGCGTCTGAAGCCCTGCATCGAGGTCCGCCCGGAGAAAAATGGGGCAATGGAGGTCGGCAAAAAATACCGCGGCGACCTTCGCAAGGTACTGGTCCAGTACACCAAAGATGTCCTGAATCGAAAAGATCTGCAGTTGGACCGGGTTTTTATCACCCACTCTGGTATTGCCCAGGACTGCATCGACCTGGTCCGCGAAACCATCATCCAATGCGCGGATTTCCAAGAGATTCACGTCACTCGCGCGAGCTGCACCATCTCCTGCCATTGCGGCCCAAATACCCTCGGCGTCCTCTTCCTTACAAAATAGCGGCCGAACAAGCCGGCGCCTGCATCGGAAGCGTTTCGCTCCGCGATGCAGGCGCTGTTTTGCTTAATTCTAGGCCAGAGTCACCACAATCTGGCTGTCCTGAAGGCTGATATAGACCTCTTTCCCGGCAGCCGATTCGCTGGTGAGCAGTACTGCGACCTTATCCTCCACCTCCCGGCGGATGGTGCTGCGGAGATCCCGCGCCGCGAACTTGCCTCCCATAGCTTTTTCAGCCAGCCATGCGGGAACTTCCGGTCCGTAGCTGAGCTTCAGAGCAATTTCCGCCAGCGGCTCCTGCATTTCGTCCAGCATCAGCCGGGCGATGGCCTCCATATTCTCCCTGGTCAGCGGATTAAAGGCGATGATTTCGTCCACCCGCGCCATAAACTCCGGCCGCAGAAAGGCGGAAAGCCCCTTCATGGCCTTTTCCTTAGAGGCCGCCGCCGCGGACTGATTGAATCCGGCAATGCCGCCGCGGTCGTTGGAGCCAGCGTTGGAGGTCATGACCACTACGGTATTCTCAAAGTTGACGGTGCGGCCCTGGGCATCGGTGATCCGTCCTTCATCCAAAATCTGAAGGAGGATGTTCATCACATCGGGATGGGCCTTTTCGATCTCGTCAAAAAGCACCACCGAATAAGGCCGCCGGCGAACCTTTTCGGTGAGCTGGCCTGCTTCATCGAATCCGACGTATCCGGGAGGAGACCCGATCAACCGGGATACCGCGTGCTTCTCCATATACTCGGACATATCCACCCGAATCAGTGGGTCAGTCTTGTCATCGAACAGTTCCTCCGCCAGGACCTTGACCAGCTCGGTTTTTCCTACGCCGGTTGGCCCTACAAAAATGAAGGAAGCCGGGCGGCGCTTCCTGCTCAGATGCACCTTGGAACGCCGGATGGCGGCAGAAACCGCGTGGATTGCCTCGTCCTGGCCGATGATCCGGGCCTTCAGATGTTCCTCCAGCCGGGCCAAACGGGCAAAATCACTCTCGCTGACCTTTTCGGCCGGTATACCGGTCCAGAGCTCCACCACTTTGGCCACATCCTCAAGGGTGACCCTGACGTCCTGGACCTGCGGCTCAAGCTCCTTGAGTTTTTCCTTGGTAACGATGACATCCGCCTTAATCCGGGCGATCGCCTCGTAATCGATGGCTTCGGTGGCCTGTTCCAATTCCTGCTGGCGGTCGTAAAGCTCTTTCAACTGCTTGTTCATCTTTTCATAGTCGGTGAGCACTGTGCTCTTGATGGAAGCACAGGCAGCCGATTCATCCAGCAGGTCGATGGCCTTATCCGGCAGGAACCGGTCGGTGATATAGCGCTCCGAAAGGTGCGCACAGGCTTCCAGGATTTCGTCTGGAATCCAAACCTTGTGGTGATCCTGGTAGTAACCACGGATCCCTTTGAGAATGTCGATGGTCTGGGCAATGGTGGGCTCCTCCACCGTCACCGGCTGAAATCTCCGCTCCAGGGCGGAATCTTTTTCAATGTACTTCCGGTACTCTCCAAAGGTCGTCGCACCGATGACCTGGATTTCTCCCCGGGAAAGGGCGGGCTTCATGATATTGGCGGCGCTCATTGAGCCCTCCGCGTCGCCGGTGCCGACCAGAGTGTGGACCTCGTCAATAAACAGGATCACGTTTCCGCGCTTTTTCACCTCATCGATAAGGCCCTTGACCCGGCTTTCAAACTGGCCCCGGAACTGGGTGCCGGCCACCAGGGCAGTTAGATCCAGCAAATATACTTCCTTATCCAGAAGCCGGAAGGGGACGTCCCCCGCCACGATTTTCTGGGCGATCCCTTCGGCAATGGCTGTTTTTCCTACACCGGGCTCGCCAATCAGGCAGGGATTGTTCTTCTGACGGCGGCTCAGAATCTGAACGACCCGGTAAATTTCCTGGTCCCGCCCAATAATCCGGTCCATCGTGCCGTTCTGCGCTTTTTCCGTCAGATTTACGCAAAAATTGTCAAGAAAGCTTTTCTTTTTTTCCTTCTCTCTGCGATCCCGGCGGGGAGCGGAGGAAGGGCCGGATTCCGGACCAGGCGCAGGCTCGCTGGGAATCAGCTCTGCCTCGTCAGAAGGTCCATTCTCCGGAGTCTCATATTGTCCAAATATCTTTTGGAGAAACGGCGGCATCGTTTCGGCGCCGCCTGGCTCAAACATCCCATTTTCGAAGCTGCCAAGCTGTTCATCAAGGTTATCCAGGTCATCTTGTGTAATCCCCATGCTGTCCATCATCGACTTGACCTGCGGCAAGCCCAGTTCAGAGGCGCATTTCAGGCAATAGCCCTCGTTGACCATCTCTTTGCCGTCGAATTTCGCTACAAAAAGCATGGCTGGGCGTTTCTTACATTTGCAGCACATCATATCCATCGTGTGAGTAATCCTTTCATGGTGGGGGTCTATCACGTCCCGCCGGATTGCGGGACGTTGGCGATATTTCTGAATTGCAGAAAAATCCATACTTTCTATTATAGTTAATTCTTATGCTTTTTAATCTCTTTTAAGTAAAAAATAAATGACAAAATGATGAAGGCCACCGGCAAGAGGATCAGCCTGT
>CAKXAF010000059.1:0-8212 GCA_934869045.1 uncultured Nitrososphaerota archaeon
GGATTATGTGAAGGAGTGTATGCAATAAACCTCCGTTACCGGTGAGGCGGAGAAACGCCATGATTTTTCGTCCTGTTTTTTATGATGCTCGATTTCGGGGGCAGGTGTGAAACCTCAGGGCCAAAGTCTTTTCTGCGGGGCGTTTTTGTGCTATACTTAAAATCAGAAAACCGTTTGGGAAAGGGGATGCTGCCATATGGATGCGGCGCAGAGACGGGAAACGATCCAAAAGCTGCTCCGGGAAAGCCGGGAGCCGGTCAGCGCGGCCTCCATCGCCGCCCGGGTCCATGTCAGCCGCCAGATCATCGTCGGTGACATTGCCCTTCTGCGGGCGGGAGGGATGGATATCCAGGCCACGCCTCGGGGGTATATCCTCCAGGGCCAGGATGCCGCGACGGCAGGTGGGCTTCTTTACACCATCGCCTGCCGGCACGGCCGGGAGAACCTGGCAGAGGAGCTGTACGCGGTAGTGGACAACGGCGGCGGCCTGCTGGACGTCATCGTGGAACATCCGGTCTACGGTCAGATCAGCGGCAAGCTCCATATCTTTTCCCGATATGACGCGGAGAATTTTATGGAGAATTTGTCGAAGAACAACGCTTCGATTTTGTGCGATATTACAAACAGCATCCATCTCCACACCCTTACCTGCCGCTCAGAAGCGGATTACCGGCGGATTTTGTCCGTCCTGGAGGAAAAGGGAATTCTTTTGAGCAAATAACGGCTCTTGACAGCGGCGGCGGAATGGGTTATAATGTGTCATGACACCTGTAATGACAATATTGGGAGGATTTTTATGAATCAACCGCATACCGCGTCTGCGTCGACTGCGAGACTGATCACCATGGTGATTGCAGCGCTTCTCTGTGCCATCGGCATTATTGTGCCCATCATTTCTCCGATCAAGATCCGGCTGGATCCCATGTCCTTCACCCTGGGCAGCCATATCGCCGTTTTTATAGCCCTGTTCGTTTCGCCGGTCGTGGCGGTCTGCGTGGAGCTGGGAACAACCCTGGGATTCGTACTGGCGGGCTTCCCTCCTGTCATCGTGCTGCGGGCCTTGGTGCAGATCTTTTTTGTAGTCATCGGCGCTTACTGGCTGAAGAAACATCCGGATACCCTGAACCATTGGGGGTCTATGGGGCTGTTCGTCCTGGTCACCGGTCTGATTCACGGCGTGGCGGAGGCGCTGATCTCCAGCTGGTTTTACTTTGGAGGCAGCATCAACCAGGATAAGGGCTTTTTCGTGACCATTGTGCTGCTGGTTGGGGTGGGGACTGTGGCCCATCACATTGTGGACTTCGTCCTTTCCCTTCTGATTTGGAAGCCGGTGGAGAAGATCGTCCGGGTTCCGGTCAGCGTGCGGCTGAACTGGAAAAAGAAGAACCCTGCTGCGTGAGCAGGGAATTTCAAATCCCGCGTGCATCGATGATGCCGCGGGGTTTTCTTTTTTGCGGTTGTAAGCCGGGGAAAGGCGTGTTATAATAACCTCAAAGGCCTTTTCTTGTAAATCGCTCCGGTGAGCGAGGCTCTGCGGAAAAAAGGAGGAAATTTTCATGTCTGTACCCACCCCCCACATCGGCGCGACCGCCGGGGAGATCGCCCGGACCGTGCTCATGCCCGGCGATCCTCTCCGGGCAAAAATGATTGCGGAAACCTATCTGGAGGAGCCGGTCTGTTACAATCAGGTCCGGGGAATGTTGGGTTACACCGGCCGGTACCGGGGCAAGCCCGTTTCGGTCCAGGGGAGCGGCATGGGGATGCCCTCCATGGGCATTTACTCCTACGAGCTGTTCCACTTTTACGGGGTGGAAACCATTATCCGGGTGGGATCTGCCGGGGCCCTCCAGGATTCTTTGGAAATCGGCGACTTGGTGGTGGCAGCGGGCTGCTCCTCTTTCACCCGGTATCTGGACCAGTTCGGGATGCCGGGGGCTTTCGCGCCCCTGGGGGATTTTGGACTGGCCGTCCGGGCTGTGGAGGCTGCCCGCGAGAAGGGCTTCCGCTGTATGGCGGGAAACGTCCTGTCCAGCGATACTTTTTATGATGACGATACCGGCGCCCTGGAAAAGTGGCGGCGGATGGGGGTGCTGGCGGTGGAGATGGAGACCGCGGCACTTTATGCCAATGCTGCCCGGGCCGGGAAGAAGGCGCTGGGCATTCTGACCATCTCCGACTGTCCCTTTCAGGGGACGGCCACCACAGCCGAGGAACGGCAGAACGCTTTCACCGCTATGGTGGAAACGGCATTGGAGCTGATTTAAGATGAAAGAAAAGGAACGAAGATCCCTTGTCCGGGCAGCGCTGGAGGCCCGGGAACAGTCCTACTGCCCGTATTCGGGATTTGCCGTGGGGGCGGCGCTGCTGACGGTATCAGGGAAGATCTATACCGGCTGCAACATCGAGTGCGCGTCTTACAGTCCCACCAACTGTGCTGAGCGGACGGCAGTTTTCAAGGCTGTCTCCGAGGGCGAGCGGGAATTTTCCGCCCTGGCCGTTGCGGGCGGCCCCAAGGGGGAACCGCCGTCTTTATTCTGCACGCCCTGCGGCGTCTGCCGCCAGGTGTTGGCGGAATTCTGCGGGGCCGGGCTGGCGGTCCTGCTGGTCAAAAGCCAGGCGGAGACGGAGGAGCATACCTTGGGGGAGCTGTTTCCCCTGGCTTTTGGGCCGGGTATGCTGGAAATATGATGGACGGAGCTGCAGAGTTTTTCCGCCGGGATCCGGAACTGCTGCCGCTGTACCAGACGGTGGAACAGGCGCTGCTTTCCATGGAACAGACAGACGGCGCGGTCCAGCGCACCCAGATCACCTTTTCTGCCGCCGGGAAGGTTTTTGCGGTGGTCTCCCTGCCTATCCGGCGGCGGAAGGGCTGGCCGGAACGGTGTCTGGTGCTGACCTTCGGCCTGGGGAGGCCGTTGGATCATCCGCGGATCGCGGTACGTGTGGAACCCTATCCAGGGCGTTTCACCCATCATGTGCTGATGACTGCTCCTGAGGAGCTGGGCGGAGAATTACTGAACTGGCTGGAAGAGGCGCGGGCGTTTTCAGCGTCCAAGGGCAGAAAGAAGGGGGAAAGCCATGCGGATCATTGACTTGATTCTGAAAAAGCGGGCCGGCCGGGCGCTGTCCGGGGAGGAGCTTCGCTTTCTTGTCCGGGGCTGCACCGATGGGAGCATTCCGGACTATCAGCTGTCGGCGCTGCTCATGGCCATCTGGTTCCGGGGGATGGACCCTGCGGAAACTGCGGAGCTGACCATGGCCATGGCGGATTCAGGCGAACGGGCCGATCTTTCCGGAGTGGAGGGCGTGAAAATCGACAAGCATTCCACCGGCGGCGTGGGGGACAAGACCACCCTGGTCGCGGCGCCGGTTGCGGCAGCCTGTGGGGTGCGGGTGGCCAAAATGTCCGGCCGGGGATTGGGCCACACCGGCGGCACCGCCGACAAACTGGAAGCCATTCCCGGCTTTCGGACCACCCTTTCCAAAGAGGAATTTTTCCGCACGGTCAACGCCGTGGGGATGAGCTTAATCACCCAGACCGGCAGCATCGTCCCCGCGGACAAGAAGCTCTACGCACTGCGAGACGTGACCGGTACGGTGGACAGCCTGCCGCTCATTGCCTCCTCGGTGATGAGCAAGAAGCTGGCTTCTGGCTGCGACGGAGTGGTGCTGGACGTCAAGACCGGCAGCGGCGCCTTTATGAAGACCCCGGAGGAGGCCCGGCAGCTGGCGGAAGCCATGGTTTCCATCGGCTGGCGGGCCGGGATGAGGACCTCTGCCCTGATTACGGATATGGACCGGCCCCTGGGCCGCGCCGTGGGCAACGCCATTGAGGTGGAGGAAGCCATGGAGACCCTCCGGGGCGGCGGCCCTGCCGATCTGCGGGAGCTGTCCCTTTCTCTGGCAGCGGAGATGATCCGGCTGGCCGGGCTGGGGGACGGCGCTTCGGGCAGAAAGATGGCGGAGGACGCGTTGGACAGCGGTCGGGCTTTTGCACTGTTTCAGCGGATGGCCGAGGCCCAGGGCGGGGATCCGTCTGTTTTGGAGCGGCCTTTTCCCCGGGCGGCCTGCCGGATGGAGGTCCTGGCGGAGCGGAGCGGCTTCCTTACCGCCATGAACACCGAGGAAATCGGGGAGGCGGCGGTGATCCTGGGGGCGGGGCGGAGCCGGAAGGATGATCCCATCGACCTGGGCGCGGGGATGCGGCTGTTCCGGCGGACCGGCGATGCCGTCCGGGCAGGGGAACCCCTGGCGGAGCTGTACGCTTCGTCGGAATCCCGGTTGGAAGACGCCGCAGTCCGCTTTCGGGCAGCGCTGTCCATCGGGGAAGAGCCGCCGGCGCCCCGGCCGCTGATCTTTTCCAGGGTATCGGAAGAGCTTACAGAGCGGCAGGAGTGATTTCATCCAGACGCAAGGGGAGGACATCCATGTTGGAACAGGTCAAAAAGCAGACGGTGCACGGCAGCGGAAAGCGCACCCTGACGGCGGTGGCAGCACTGCTGCTGGGGATTGCCGTCACTGTCTGGACAGCAATGCTGGACATTTTCCCGGCAAACGGGCCGTGGAGGCCGATGAGAAACCCCGATGTTTACCGGATAGAGGCTGCCGTCCAGGACAGCGGACCGCAGCGGAGCGTCTACATGCAGATGGAAGCGCTCGCCCTTTACGCCACCGGCTACGAATTGGGGGAGGGCAGCGGCGCAATGGCCATCTGCCTGGCCTCCCGGGACGGTTTCTGGTTTCCTGTTTTAACGGACGCTGCCATTTATGAACAGATGGATTCCTATGGGATGATGAACGGCCATCAGGGAAATTACCGTTGGATGAAAAACCGGGCTTTGGAACGGGAGATCGTGGATACCCTTCAGGCGGAGTATGGATTCCCGGAAAGCGAGTTCCTTTCCATCGTGCTGGAACCCGCCCCGGTGCGGAGCCTTTGGCTGGAAGACCTTTTGCTCCTGCTGGCTGGACTGAGCCTGGAGCTGCTGGGCCTGTGGATGCTTTTGGGACGGGCAGAACTGCGGTTTTCACCGGCCTGGAAGAGCCTGGCGGTTTACGGCCCTCCTGCCGGGGTAGCCGCCTCCCTGGAGGCGGAGCTTTCCCGAAGCCGGACGGCCTATCCGCTGTTTACAGAGAACTGGATGATCGTCCGCAAGCCCTGGAAGGGGACGGTATTCATCCCCTTTGGCGACGTGGTCTGGTGCCACAAAACCGTTATCGTCCGCGCCAGCGCCATTACCGGATGCAGCGTCGTACTCTATCTGAAAAGCCGTCTGCGGCCTTTGAAGTGGGAGATGCCGTCGGAGGCCCATGCCAACGCCGTCCTCCAGCAGGTTCTGTTCCACTCGCCGCAGATGGATACCCGTTATCTGCCTATGTGGGAGCGGCTCTGGAAGCAAAACCGCACCGCCTTTTTGGCCAATCCTCCCTGCCGGAGATCCTGAAGGTCCTGTCCCGCGGGAGCGGATAAAAGTATCGGTTGCTTTTGTCCGCCCTCGCGGTTTTTTTGTTTTTTACAGAAGATTTCCTTTTTGTTGGAGAATTGCAAAAAAGTTTGGAAAACAGCTTGACAGATTTCAGCGGGTATGCTACTATATAACCAACAAGTTACTTACGTAACGGCATGCCCAAATATTAGCATAAAGGGGAGTTCAGCCATGCGAAAAATTCTTGTAACCATTCCGAAGGGGATCGTCCGGGATACTTTTATCCCGCCGGAAACTGCCGCCCATTTGGCGGAGCTGGGAGAGATCTCCTGGAACGAAACCGACCGGCAGTTTACCCCGCAGGAGCTGGGAGACCGGCTGTCCGGCGTGGAAGTGTTGGTCACCGGCTGGGGGACCGCCTCTCTGACCGAGGAGGTCCTTGCCAAGGCGGACACACTGAAGATCGTGGCGCATACCGGCGGAACGGTGGCCGGACTGACCCCGTTTTCCGTTTTTGAACAGGGAATCCGTGTTCTCAGCGGCAACGATATCTACGCGGAGTCCGTGGCGGAAAGCGTCATCGCTTATGCCCTCACTGCCCTGCGGGACATTCCCAAATTCCAGGAACAGCTGCTTCGGGACGGCTGGAGCGCACCGGGCTGGTACAACGAGGGCCTGCTGGATCAGCCCGTGGGTCTCATCGGCTTCGGCGCGGTGGCGCGGCACACGGTCAAAATGCTGGCGCCCTTCCATACGCCGATCAAGGTCTGGGCCGACTTTCTGACCCCCGCGGACGAAGCCCGGTGGGGAATCCAGAAGGCCACAGCTGAGGAGGTTTTTACCACCTGCAAGGTGATTTCCCTCCACACCTCCCTGACTCCGGAGACCTTCCACAGCATCAACCGGCGGCTGTTGGAGATGATCCCCGACGGCGCGGTTTTCATCAACACCGCCAGGGGCAAGATCATCGACGAGGCGGCGCTGACAGAAGAGCTGAAGAAGCAGCGCTTCAAAGCGGTTTTAGATGTGTACGAGCAGGAGCCTCTCCCCATGGACAGCGGCCTGCGCGGCCTGCCCAATGTGACGTTGATCCCCCACATGGGCGGCCCCACCATCGACCGCCGGAAAGCCGTCACCGAATGTCTGATTTCCGAGATCCGCCGCATTGACGCTGGCGAGGAGCCCCAGCGGCTGGAGATTTCCCGGGAAGCTGCCGCCCGGATGACTCGCTGAAAGGAGAATCCGCAATGAACAATTTGGAATACATGATCCAGGTCCGGCGGCACCTCCACCGTTTCCCGGAATTGTCGCTTCAGGAGGAAAAAACCGCCGCTTACCTTACGGAGCGGCTGACGGAGTTGGGTTATGCCCCGGTTTCCATTGCTGGCACCGGCCTCTATGCTGATTTCATCCTTTCGCCGGAAAAGCCCTGGCTCCTTTTCCGCGCGGATATCGACGCCCTGCCGGTGACAGAGCAGACCGGCCTGCCCTTTGCATCGGAGAATCCTGGAAAGATGCACGCCTGCGGCCACGACGGCCACGCGGCTATGCTTCTGGGCGCGGCCAGGGCGTTCCAGATGGGGGAGCTTTCCTCCCGCTATAATCTCCGCTTCGCCTTTCAGCCGGCGGAGGAAATGTACGGAGGCGCGGACCGGATGATCCAGGCCGGCGTGCTGCCGGAGAAGCTGGCGGGAGCCTTTGGGTTCCATCTCTGGCCCCAGGTGCCGTATGGACGCCTGGGCTGGCGGCAGGGGACGCTGATGGCCTCCAATGATCGTTTTTCCATTGCCATTCAGGGACGGGGGGCTCACGCCGCCATGCAGAACAGCGGACGCAATGCCCTTCAGGCCGGCGCAGCCCTTGCTACGGAAATCAGCCGCCTGGCAACCCGGCTTCTGCCCCCCAACCGCGGGGCCTTGGTTTTTGTGGGAACCCTAAACGCCGGCGCCGGCTACAACATCGTGGCAGACCGCTGCACTCTGGAAGGGACGGTCCGGACTCTGGCGCCGGAGGACCGGGACACCATTGAGCAGGGCCTTCGGGATCTGGCCGCCGGAATCGCCGCCATCCACGGCGTGGAGATTCAGGTGGAGTATACCCGCCAGTATCCGCCCCTCCGGACCAGCGCGGAGGCTGCCGCTGAAATCGGCCGTATCTTTCCGGCGGAGCTGCTCTGGGAGGTTCCGGAGCCGTTCATGACCGGAGAGGACTTCGCCTTCTTCACCGAAAAGACAAACGGTGGGATGCTCCTTCTGGGCACAGGCCGGAAGGACTACCCCCATCCTCTCCATAGCAGCTGCTTCACCTTCGACGAGTCCCTCATGGAGCTGGGCGTCCGCGCCTACGGAATTCTGGCCAATGGGAGCTGGGAGAATCCCTCATGATGGCCCGGCGGGAACGGAACTCCGAAAAATCCCGGCAGGACATCCTCCGGGCCGCGGAGCAGCATTTTGCCGAAAAGGGCTTTTACGGCGCGCGGGTGGATGAGATCGCCGCTACCGCCGTCATCAACAAGCGGATGATTTACGAATATTTCGGCAGCAAGGAGATGCTCTACAAGCAGGTCCTCTTTGAGGTGTATAAGCGTCTGGAAGCGGCGGAGCGGGAACTGATCGAGCATCAGCTCTCCGGGGTCGCCCTGATTCGCAGCCTGATCTCCATGTATTTTGATTTTCTGCGGGACAACGACAGTTTTGTCAGCATCCTGATGTGGGAAAATCTCAACCGGGCCCGCTGTCTCAATGAGATGCCCGGCGGCGATGTGGAGCGGCCAACCATCCGCTTTT
>CAKXAF010000059.1:8267-11080 GCA_934869045.1 uncultured Nitrososphaerota archaeon
GGCAAGGAAGCGGGAGTCTTTCGGAAAGAGCTGGACGAGGAACAGGTCGTCATCTCGCTGATCACCGTCTGCTTCGCCAATTTTTCCAACCGCTACACCCTCTCCAAGCTGTTCAGCCGCCCGCTGGACCGCCCGGAGATGATTGAAAAACGCAAGCGGCATACCATCGACCTGATGCTAACCTACATTTGCCGCTAATTGATAAAAAGGAGCTTATTTATGATGAACTGGACGGAAGAACGCCTGGACGCCCTCCTTACCACCCCCTCTGCGGGAATGATCGGGGACGTCAAACAGATCAAAGGGGATATCATGATTCTCGGCGCTGGGGGAAAGATGGGCCCGACTCTGGCCACCCTGGCCAAAAACGCCGTCCGTGCCGCTGGAATTGAGAAGCGGGTTATCGCGGTTTCCCGCTTCTCCGACCCCTTTGCCGCCAAGCTGCTCAACGATAACGACGTGGAGACCATCAGCGTCGACCTCATGGCTGAGGGCGCCATGGACAAGCTGCCTGACGTGGAAAATATCATCTATATGGCCGGGCGGAAATTCGGCACCGGCGATGACGCCAGCCCTACCTGGGCTATGAACACCTCCCTGCCCACGCTGGTCACGCGGCGGTTCAAGGGGGCGAATTTCGTGGTGTTTTCTACCGGAAACGTCTATCCCATGGTGCCAATCTGCTCCGGCGGCTGCACCGAGGAGGTTGCCCCCGCTCCCATCGGCGAGTATGCCATGAGTTCTCTGGGCCGGGAACGGGTCTTTGAGTACGGTGTTCGGGAATACGGCAGCAAGGCCCTGATTTACCGCTTGAACTACGCAGTGGATCTCCGCTACGGCGTGCTGTACGACCTGGCGGCTCAGATCCTCCGCGGTGACGCCATCAATCTGGCCACGCCGTCCTTTAACTGCGTCTGGCAGGGTTACGCCAACGAGGTCGCCGTTCGGTCGCTGCTCTGTGCGGACAGCCCGGTTGCTCACCTGAACGTCACCGGCCCGGAGACCGTCTCCGTCCGTTATGCCGCTGAAATGCTGGGCAAGTACCTGGGCAAGGCCCCGGTCTTCACCGGCGTGGAAAGCGACAGGGCTTTCCTCAACAATGCATCCCGCTGCATGGAGCGGTTCGGCTATCCCTCCGTCGGCCTCAGCGAGCTGATCCGCTGGCAGGCGGAATGGCTTCTCAGCGGCGGCCGTATCCTGAATAAACCCACCCACTTTGAGGAACGCGCCGGCAAGTTCTAAACCGATTTTCATAGAAAGAAGGTCAATTTTATGAGAAAAGAAGCAGAAGCCCTGCTTTACGCGGGCACAGTGATCCCCGCCACCCCTCTTTGCTTGGATAAAAACCGAAAATTTAACGAAACGGCTCAGCGCCGTTTGATCCGTTACTACCTGAAGGCCGGCGTAGGCGGCCTCGCCGTGGCCGTCCATACCACCCAGTTTGAGATCCGCGACCCCGAGGTGAACCTCTTTGAGCCGGTTCTCCGTGTCGCCTATGAGGAAGCCAAGGCCTTTGAAGCGGCCACGGGCAAAACCATCATCCTGGTGGCGGGCGTCTGCGGCCCCATTGAGCAGGCGGTCCGGGAGGCAGGGCTTGCCGCCTCCATCGGTTATGACGCGGCGCTTCTGAGCCCTGGCGGCTTGGGCGCCTATGATGAGGACTACCTGGTGGAACGCACCGCCGCTGTAGCGAAGGTTCTTCCGGTCATCGGTTTTTACCTTCAGCCTTCGGTGGGAGGCCGGGTGTTTACCTACCGTTATTGGGAGCGGGTCTGCGAGACGGAAAATGTCGTTGCCATCAAGACAGCGGGTTTTGACCGCTACCTGACTCTGGACGTAGTCCGTGCCGTGACTTTCTCCAGCCGGAAAGATAAAATCGCCCTCTACACCGGCAACGATGATAACATCATCAATGATCTGATTACCCCCTTCTCCTTCCAGAAGGATGGAAAAACCTACGAAAACCGTTTTGTCGGCGGCCTGTTGGGCCACTGGGCGGTCTGGACCAATACGGTCGTGAAGATTTTCGAGGAGCTGAAGCAGGCGGTCCAGGAGGAAGCCATGGATACGACCTGGCTGACCTTAGCGGCCCAGATTACCGACGCCAACAGCGCGTTCTTCGATACGGCCAACGATTTCAAGGGCTGCATCGCCGGCGTTCATGAAGTTCTGCGGCGGCAGGGCCTTATGGAGGGCATCTGGTGCTTGAACCCCGAGGAAACCCTGTCCCCAGGCCAGAGCGAAGAGATCGATCGGGTGTGGGCTATGTATCCCCACCTCAACGATGACGCGTTTGTCCGGGAATTTCTGGCGGAAGAAAAATAAGCCGAACTCAAATGGCGGGCTGGAGCATTTTGTAAAAACGCTCCAGCCCGCCATTTGTCGAACCATTACCGCAATCCTTAGACTTTCTCTGAAAACTGTCCTCGACACTCCAAGACGGGGAGCAGAGTCTCTGGAAGAGCCTGGGAAGAGGCCTGATTTATTCGATAATAAGGACATCGCTGCTTTTGCTGCTTTTGCTGCTTTGCAAATACGGAAAATTGTATTTTTTTATAGCAGAAAATCTGTCATTTTTTGGGGCGGCTCCGCTGTGAAAGCCAGCCGTTTTCCGGAGACAGGGTGAGTCAACTCCAGCTTCCAAGCATGGAGGCCTAGACGTTTCAGAGGATCCCGCTGGGCGCCGTATTTTTTATCCCCGGTGACCGGGTGGCCGATTTCCTGCATCTGGACCCGAATCTGGTTTTTCCGCCCGGTTTCCAGCCAGACCCGCAGGCAGGAATAGTCCTGATTCTGCCGGAGCACCTCATAAT
>CAKXAF010000060.1 GCA_934869045.1 uncultured Nitrososphaerota archaeon
CCTCTGAACCGATCCAAATGCCCTGCCCCATGAGGAAGGGATAGTTGCGGACCTTTTTGGTGCATTGGATCTGGAAGCGGTGGAGAAGCTGACGGATCACCAGGTCAATCCGCTGGTCGAGAATCTCATAAAACTTGGCAATGTCACCCTTGGCCTCAATACCGATACGGGGGAGATTGATGGAGGTGAAGCTCAGGTTTCCGCGACCGCAGGTCACTTCCTTGGTCCGGTCGTGGACATTGCCCATGACCCGGGTGCGGCAGCCCATGTAGGCAATCTCGGTGTTATAATCGCCGGGCTTGTAGTACTGAAGATTAAAGGGGGCGTCGAGAAAGCTGAAATTGGGGAAAAGGCGCTTGGCTGAGGTGGCGATAGCCTGCTGGAACAGATCGTAGTTGGGCTCTCCGGGATTGTAATTGATCCCTTCTTTGACCTTGAAGATCTGGACCGGGAAAATGGGGGTCTCACCGTCGCCGAGGCCGGCGTCCGTAGCGGAAAGAAGGTTTCGGATGACCATCCGCGCTTCCGGGGAGGTGTCCGTACCGTAGTTGACCGAGGAAAATGGGACCTGGGCGCCAGCACGGGAATTCATGGTGTTCAGGTTGTGAACAAAAGCTTCCATCGCCTGATAGGTAGCCTTGTCCGTTTCCACGTAAGCAGTATCCGCTGCGTAGGCATGGGCTTTGAGGGCGGTATCCGCCGGGATTTCCTGAAAACCGTGCTCCTTCTGGTGGGCAGGGAGATAAGCGGCAAGAGCCTCTTTGTATTCCTCCATATTGCTGAGAGAAGGCGTCAGAGAGAGATCCGTTTTCACCGCCGCGCAGAGGGCTTCCGCGTCCGCCTGGGACATCCCCGTGGAGATCCGCAGGTACTGGGCCAGAGCCTTGAAATATTCCTTCCGATAGGTCTTGGCGACGCCGGGGGCCATGGAATAATCGAAGTTGGGAATACTCTGCCCACCGTGCATTTCGTTTTGGTTGGCCTGGATAGCGATGCAGGCCAAGGCAGAATAGCTGATGATGGAATTGGGTTCCCGCAGACAGCCGTGGCCGGTGAAAAAGCCGTGATGGAACAGCTTCAGCAGGTCAATCTGACAGCAGGTCTCGGTGAGCATGTAAAAATCTTTGTCGTGGATGTGGATATCGCCGTTAATATGGGCGGCGGCGATGTCCTTGGGCAGGATGTAGTTGTCCATGAAATACTTGGAGCCCTCGGAACCATATTTCAGCATGGTGCCCATAGCGGTGTCCGCGTCGATATTCGCGTTTTCCCGCTTGATGTCCGCATCCTTGGAGTAGGAGAAGGTCAGCTCTTTATAAATATCCATCAAATCGGCTTCGCTCTGCCGGATTTTGGCGTGCTCGGCGCGGTAGAGGATATAGGCCTTGGCAGTTTTGGCGTAATCGGCGGCAATCAGGGTTTCTTCCACCTTGTCCTGGATCTGTTCAACTGTGGGAATGCGGTTTTTGGGGAGGCTGTCGATAACGGCCTGAGTCAGCTCTCTGATTTTTTTTGCAGAAATTTTCTCATCGGAAACCGCGACGTTTGCCTTGTGAATCGCTTCTTCAATTTTTCGGGAATCGAAGGGAACAACTTCACCGCTCCGTTTCTTGATTTTTGTAAACATCTTTCCCATCCTCTGCTCGTATAGTGGTCCGCCGGCGGCGGGAACGGCCCGTGGATAAGGCGCAAAAAAGAAGGGAGACGCAAGCTGTGCCTTTATAAAACTTGAATCCCCTATATGTTGTGCTTTTTGTTTCGATCCACTCCGTATGTTGTATTATTATCATAGCGCAAAAAGACGGGAGTGTCAAGGGTATTTCCGTAATTTCCTTCTGCCAAAAGAATTTTTTTGGGCGGCGGGGTTTTTATGGGCACCCTGTAATGGCTGCATATCCATCAGCAGGCAGGCCCGTTCTGCCGCCGCCTTTTCTTCCGGCTGCGGGGCAAAAGATGCGGAATCCTTCGGCGCTTTCCGGCTGAGAAATCATCGTGGTTTTCATTTGGAACCTGGCGAAAAATATTTGTCAAGACACCCGACATGTGCTATAATAACCTAAAAGGCCTTTCCTGATGATAAAACAACGACAGCGTTCGGGGATTTTTGATTTCAGACTTTTTAAGGTCATGCCGTGACAGGGAAAAAGGCTTTTGGTTTCAAGGCGGCGGCGCCGGAAGGGAAGAATCTTTTTGAAAACGAGAATCCTGGGGATCGACCCCGGTTATGCCATTGTCGGATGCGGCGTAATCGAATACGACGGACGGAATTTTACAACGCTGGATTACGGCCCGATCACCACGCCGGCGGGAATGCCGTTCGCAGACCGGATAGCCGCGATTTATGACGGGGTTGCAGGTCTGTTGGAGCTTTACCGGCCCGACGCCATGGCTGTGGAAAAGCTGTACTTCAACACAAATCAAAAGACCGCCATCGATGTGGCGCAGGCAAGAGGAGTGATCCTCCTTGCGGCACGGCAGAAGGGCGTTCCTTTTTTTGAATACACGCCCCTGCAGGTCAAGCAGTCGGTGGTCGGCTACGGCCGGGCGGTCAAGCAGCAGATCATCGAGATGACCACCCGGCTCTTAAACCTGAAAAAACCGCCCAAACCGGACGATGTGGCGGACGCGTTGGCCATTGCCATCTGCCACGCCCATACCGCCGGTTCGCAGGCGGCCTCTGCCCTGGCTGATGCGATTGCCAGGCAGGAAAGAAAGGATGGAACTAGATGATATACAGCCTTCGCGGAAAGCTCCTTTCTGTGGAGCCGAATCTCGCCGTTGTGGAATGCGCCGGCGTCGGGTACGCGGTGCGAACCTCCTCTGTAACGGTTTCCCGCCTCCCTTCCCTGGGGAGCGAGACGATGCTTTACACGTATCTTCACGTGTCAGAAAACGCTATCGACCTTTTTGGGTTTGTGGATTCCAACGAGCTCAGCTGTTTTAAAATGTTGATCACCGTCACCCGGGTTGGGCCAAAGGCGGCCCTTTCGGTGCTTTCCAACGTAACGCCGGAACGGTTTGCCCTCTGCGTGGCTTCCGGGGACGCCAAAACCATCTCCAAAGCGCCGGGCATCGGCCTGAAGACTGCCCAGCGCATCATTTTGGAGCTTAAAGACAAAATGAGCCGGGAAGCGGCGGAAACCGGCTTCGCGGAGAGCTTTTCCGGGGAAATCCCCGCCGACGCCTCCAACGCCGGGGAGGCCATTTCGGCTCTGGTGGTTCTGGGGTATTCCCAAAGCGAGGCCGCATCGGCCGTTATGAAGCAGGATCCCGCCCTTCCGGTGGAGGAACTCATCAAGGCCGGGCTTCGCGCCCTGTCGTCCCGATAAGAAAGCAGGTTTTCCATGTTTGAATCACAAATTGACCGCGAGGAGATGGATCTGGAAAATCGCGTCACCGCCCCGGATTTTCACGGCGGCGACGATGAGGCGGAATATTCCCTGCGTCCCAAGACTCTGGCGGAATACATCGGACAGGATAAGGCCAAGGAGAATCTATCTATTTATATTGAAGCGGCAAAGCGACGCGGCGAGGCCCTGGACCACGTCCTTCTCTACGGGCCTCCGGGACTGGGCAAAACGACCCTTTCCCAGATCATTGCCAATGAGATGAACACCGGTATTAAGGTCACCTCCGGCCCTGCCATCGAAAAGCCCGGAGATTTGGCGGCCCTGCTGACCAATCTCGCTGACGGTGACGTGCTCTTTATCGACGAGATCCACCGGCTCTCCAAGGCTGTGGAAGAGGTTCTATACCCCGCCATGGAGGACTACGCTCTGGACATCATTATTGGAAAGGGACCTTCAGCCCGTTCCATCCGGCTGGATCTGAAAAAATTCACCCTGGTGGGCGCCACCACCCGGGCCGGGCAGCTGACATCCCCGCTGCGGGACCGGTTCGGCGTCATTCTCCGGCTGGAGCTGTATACGCCGGAGCAGCTGTGCGACATCATCGTCCGCAGCGCGGGGATTTTGGAGATCCCCTGCGACCGGGACGGCGCCATGGAGCTGGCCCGGCGCTCCCGGGGGACCCCCCGGATTGCGAACCGCCTGCTGAAGCGCGTCCGGGATTTCGCAGAGGTCATCGGCAACGGCACACTGACCAGGGAGATCGTAGACACTGCCCTGAGCCGTCTGGAAGTAGACGAGCTGGGATTGGACAACATCGACCGCCGGCTGCTGACCATGATGATCCAAAACTACAACGGCGGCCCCGTGGGGCTGGAGACCATGGCGGCTGTGCTGGGAGAAGAAGCCGTCACCATCGAGGACGTCTACGAGCCCTATCTGATGCAGCTGGGCTTCCTTTCCCGGACGCCTCGGGGACGCTGCGCGACTCCGTTGGCCTACCGCCATCTGGGCATCGAGCGCCCCGACGGGCAGCAGATGCTTTAATAACTGCAAGGAGAACCATTCATGAGAATTGCCCAAAACTGGACCGGATATGAGATGCTGGACACCTCCGGCGGAGAAAAGCTGGAACGCTGGGGGGACGTGGTTCTGGTCCGTCCGGATCCACAGATTATCTGGGACACCCCGCGCCAGCACACCGCCTGGAAGCGTCCCCATGCCCATTATCACCGCTCGGAGAAGGGCGGCGGAAGCTGGGAAAACTTCCGTCCGTTTCCGGAGAGCTGGCCCCTTTCCTACGGGGATCTGACCTTTAAAATTTCCCCCACCGGCTTTAAGCATACCGGTCTTTTCCCGGAGCAGGCTGTAAACTGGGACCTCTTTCGGGAGCTGATCGGGAAGGCGGGGCGGCCGGTTTCGGTGCTCAATCTGTTTGCGTACACCGGCGGCGCGACCCTGGCCTGCGCGGCAGCAGGCGCTTCCGTGTGTCACGTGGACGCTTCCAAGGGCATGGTTGCCTGGGCCAAAGAAAACGCGGCGCTGTCGGGACTTGCAGAAAAGCCGGTCCGCTGGATCGTGGACGACTGTGAGAAATTCGTCACCCGGGAAATCCGCAGGGGACGGCGGTATGACGCGATTATCCTGGATCCGCCTTCCTATGGCCGCGGCCCCTCCGGCGAGGTCTGGAAGCTGGAGAACCAGGTTTACAGCCTGGTGGATCTCTGCGCCGGGGTTTTGTCGGAAAATCCGCTTTTCGTGGCGCTCAATTCCTATACCACGGGGCTTTCGCCATCGGTCATGGCCTACCTGCTGGGCGCGACGGTGGGAAAGCGGTACGGCGGCCGGGTCTCGGCCGATGAGATCGGCCTGCCGGTGACGGCTTCCGGCCTGGCGCTGCCCTGCGGCTCCACAGCCCTGTGGACCAGCAGAGACCTGGACTGCCCAAAACTCAGCTGATAGAAGGGGATACTATGGAGAAGATTATCACCACGCAGGATCTCTTTTTTGACTACCGCAACGAGGAGGACGGGACCTCCTTTCCGGTTCTGAAGGGGATCAACCTGGAAATTGAAAAAGGGCAGTTTGTGGCGGTTCTGGGGCACAACGGCTCGGGCAAATCCACTCTGGCCAAGCACTTCAACGCCATTCTGCTGCCAACGGAGGGCAGGGTTCTGGTCGCCGGCATTGACACTGCGGAGGAGGACCGGCTTTTTGACATCCGCCAGAATGTGGGTATGGTTTTTCAGAACCCGGATAACCAGATCGTCGCTACCATCGTCGAGGAGGACGTAGCCTTTGCCCTGGAAAACATGGGGGTGGAGCCCGCTGAGATCCGCCGCCGGGTGGATGAGGCCCTGAAGCAGGTGGATATGTACGAGTACCGGGAGCATGCCCCCCACCAGCTTTCCGGCGGGCAGAAGCAGCGGGTGGCCATCGCGGGCATCCTGGCCATGCGCCCCCAGTGCATCGTCCTGGATGAACCCACCGCAATGCTGGATCCGAAGGGCCGCCGGGAGGTCATGCGGACCATCCGGGAATTGAACCGGGAGCATGGCACCACCGTTGTGCTGATCACCCACTATATGGACGAGGCCGCGGTGTCCGACCGGGTCGTTGTCGTAGACAATGGCGTGGTGCTCCGGGACGGGACCCCTAAGGAGGTCTTCTCACAGGTGGAGCTGTTGAAATCTGTGGGCCTGGACGTCCCCCAGGTGACGGAGCTGATCTATGAGCTTCGCAAGGAGGGAATCGACCTCCCCCAGGACATTCTCACCGAAGACGAATGCTGCGAGGCGCTGAAAAAGCTGCTCTCAGAATAGTCGGAATTCCATCCCAGAAGGGAAGGTTGAACACCTTGATGATAAAAATTGAGAATCTCACCTACAAATATTCCATTGGCACCCCCTTTGAGAAGGTTGCAGTGGACAATGTAAACCTGGAAATCGAGGGCGGGGAGGTCATTGGCGTTATCGGCCATACCGGTTCGGGAAAATCCACCTTGATCCAGCATCTGAACGGCCTGCTCCGTCCCACCTCCGGGACCATTTATCTGGACGGTATGGATATCTGGGCGGACAAGACCAAGCTCCGCCAAGTGCGTTTCAACGTGGGGCTGGTGTTCCAGTACCCGGAGTACCAGCTTTTTGAAGAAACGGTATACAAAGACATCGCCTTCGGCCCCCGGAACATGGGGCTTCCGGAAAAAGAGATTGACCACCGGGTCCGGGAGGCGGCGGAGTTTGCCGGCATCCGGGAGGAGTTACTGCAAAAGAGCCCCTTTGAGCTCTCCGGCGGCCAGAAGCGCCGGGTCGCCATCGCGGGAGTCATCGCGATGGAGCCCAAGGTCCTGATTCTGGACGAGCCCACCGCCGGATTGGATCCTAAGGGACGCAATAAAATCCTCACCCAGATCAAGAAGTATCACGAACAGGTGGGAAATACCATTCTCCTGGTCTCCCACAGCATGGAAGATGTGGCCGTCTTTGCCGACAAGGTTCTGGTAATGAACAAGGCCAAGGTTTTCGCCTATGACACGGTGGAGAACGTTTTTGCCCGCAGCGAGGAGCTCAAGGCCATCCGGCTGTCAGTTCCTCAGATTACCAACGTCTTTCACCGGCTCCATGCGGAGGGTTATCCCGTCCCGGAAAACGTCTACACCGTCGCCTATGCCAAGCGAAAGCTGCTGGCTACCCTGGCAGAAAGGGGGAAGCTCCCCAATGCTTAAGGATATCACCATCGGGCAGTACTTTCCCGGCCATTCCTCCCTCCACCGGCTGGATCCCCGGGTTAAGATCGTACTGACGGTCGTTTACATCATTTTGCTGTTTCTTGTAAAAAATTCTGCTGGATTTGCAGTGTCCATCCTGTTCCTTGTCGTTTGCTATATGGCGGCAAAAATTCCGGTGAAGATGATCCTTCGGAGTTTGAAGCCCATTGTGCCCATTTTGATTTTTACCGGCGCCCTCAACATCCTGTTTGTCTCGGGGGAGCACGTGATTTTCGATTGGGGGATCTTCCACATCACCCAGGAGGGCATTTACACGGCAGTGACCATGGCAATCCGGGTGCTCTGCCTCATCGCGGGGTCCTCCCTGCTGACCTATACCACCTCGCCCATTGCTCTGACCGACGCCATCGAACGGCTGCTGGGGCCGCTGAAGGCCCTGCATTTTCCGGTACATGAGCTGGCCATGATGATGTCCATCGCTCTGCGCTTCATCCCGACTTTGATCGAGGAGACCGACAAGATCATGTCCGCCCAGAAGGCCCGGGGCGCCGATTTGGAGTCCGGCGGCCTGATGCAGCGGGCGCGGGCCTTGGTTCCAATCCTGATTCCGCTGTTCATCTCGGCCTTCCGCCGGGCGGAGGAGCTGGCCCTGGCGATGGAATGCCGCTGCTATCACGGCGGAAAGGGCCGGACCCGGATGAAACAGCTCCACCTGGGCGCTGTGGACGGCGCAGCCTGCGGCATAATGGTGCTGACGGTGGGCGCGGTCATCGCGCTGAACCTGCTGCCCATCCCCTGGTGAGCCGGATGCGCAGGCTGCTTTTTGAAATTGCCTACCGGGGGACCGCCTATCACGGTTATCAGGTCCAGGCCAACGCCCGGACCATCGCCGAGGTTCTTCAGGACGCCATTGAGGCGGTTTTTCACAAACGGGAGGGGATTGTAGGCTGCTCTCGTACGGACACCGGTGTCCACGCCAACCAGTTCTTTTTCCACATGGACACGGAGGCCGCGATCCCGGAGAACGCCGCTGTCATCGCTTTGAACAATCATCTGCCCGGCGACATCGCCGTGCGGAGCTGCCGGGAAGTCCCGGCGGATTTTCATGCCCGCTACAGCGTGGAGCGGAAGGAGTACCTCTATAAAATCTGGGATGCGCCGGTCCGGAACCCCCTGCTGGACGGCCTGGTGCTTCCTTATAAACGCCGGCTGGATGCGGGATATCTGGATTGCTGTGCCCGTGAATTTCTGGGGACCCACGATTTTATCGGATTTTGCAGTTCCGGAGGCAAAATGCACGACACGGTCCGCACTATTTTTGACTGCGGCGTAACACGCAGCGGCGACCTGGTGGAATTCCGGGTCACGGGGGATGGGTTTCTCTACAACATGGTGCGGATCATGGTAGGCACGCTGCTTCCGGCGGGCAGCGGCAGGTTTCAGGCGGGGGACATTGCCCGTATCGTCGCATCTGGGGACCGCAGACAGGCGGGTATCACCGTCAGCCCTGACGGCCTTTATCTGAACCGGGTCCTTTATGGGAACCGTCTTGATTTTTTTGGGAGGAATTCGTGAAAAAAGCAACAAAAACCCTACAGCCCAAGAATTATGATATCGAAGAGTACCGGCGGAAGAAGAAACGGGATAAGCTGATCCGGCATCTTATTCGTGCAGGCGCCCTATTGATGATCCTCGCGGCAGTTTTTGGCGGGGTATACCTTTATCAGCGTTATGATGTGGAACAGCTCTTGAAAAATGTGGCGGAAAATACGGGGGCACCTGCTCCTGAGACCGCTGTGCAGACCACCAGCTTTCCCGTGACGCTGGACTCGGTCGAACCGCTGGAAATTGAAGCCTTTGGAAATTCCGTCGCGCTTTTGACCTCCGATGAAGCCGCTCTGCTGGATTCGGATGGAAAAACCTCCTTCCAGTTTGTACACGGTTTTACCAACCCTGTCTTGAAAACAGGGGATGAACGGGTGCTGACCTACGACCGGGGCGGATATGGATTTCGTTTGGACAGCCGGCAGGGGAACCTTTACACCGGTCGCAGCACGAATACGATTCTGACCGGGGCGGCGGGGCATGGAGCGATTTTTGCCCTGGTGACCACGGAGTCCCATTACGCTGGAAGTGTGACGGTTTACAACAAATCCGGGGAAGAATTGTTAAAATGGTCTTCTTCGGATCCGATTATCGATGTGGATTTTTCGCCGGATGACAGCCGGCTGGCGGTTGCTTGTGTCTCATTTGGAACCAGCGGGGAGCTGATTGCCTCCGTCCATATCTTTGATATCCGGAAGGAAACAGAGCTGGCCGTGCCTTCCTTTGCCGATGCTCTTCCGGTGGCGGTCAACTACAAAAAGGACGGGCGGATCCACCTTGTCTGCGACAGCATGCTCGCAGTTGTGGAGGAGGATCTGAAAACGTCGCGGACGGTCCCATATCTCCGCCAGTTACAGTCTTATGCGTTTACCCACGAAGATACCCTGCTGGTTTCAGCGGATTCCCATGAGGTGGCCAGTACCATCACATTGGTGTCGCCGGAAGGGGAGAGCCGTTCTTTGACGGTTTCGTCTGCTGTGACAGATATTGCGGCGTCGGAAGATGGAATTTGTATTTTAGCCTCTTCCGAGGTGCGGAAATACAGTCTGGCCCTTGAGCTTCTGGAAACCTATCGGGTTGCAAACGGGGTTTTCCGAGTCGAGATAGCTGGCGGCCGCGCCTTCTCCCTTAGTACGTCCTACCTGAATGTTTTGGAAGCGGGGAAGGCAGAATCAGAAGAATCGGAGGTGTCCAGTTGAATATTCCCGCGTTGATTCTGGATGGGATTTTCATTTTTGTCGCGCTGATTTTGATCGTGCGCTCCTATCGCAAGGGCTTTTTGCGGACGCTGGTCAGCACAGTGGGATACTTGGGTTCCTGCGTTCTGGCTTTTGTAGGAAGCCGGGCGCTGGCGGAGGCGTGTTACCGCCTGTTTTTTCGGGACAGGCTGATCGCATCCATTGAAAAAGCCATTGAGGGTACGGCGGCAGATGCCGATCTGCCGGGGAAGCTCTCCGCAGCGGTAGAGGCTCTGCCGGGCTACCTCCAGGCGGCGTTGTCCGCAGCGGGGATAGACGCCGGAGAATTGTCCGGCCGTATTTCGGGCCAGATGGCGGATTCTGTGCATGCCATGAGTGTCTCCATTACTGAGACGATTTTATATCCGATCCTTTACATGCTGATGCAGGGGATTTTTTTCCTGCTTCTTTTTGCCGCCTGCATGGTGCTGGTGCGCTGCCTGACCCGGGTCCTGCGCGGCGTGGAGCGGCTTCCAGTCATCGGTCCGGTAAACGCGCTGCTGGGAGCGGCTATGGGGGCAATCGAGGTCCTGGTTCTCTTCTTCGTCGCCGCGGTGACGGTCCGGCTGCTCCTGGACTTTACCGGCGGATTTACCTGGCTCAATGAAGAGATTATCAGCAGCACCCGCTTGTTTCGCTATTTTTATGCCTTTGATCTGAGCATGCTCCCGGTATTTTCCAACTGATGAAACTTGATTCGGAGGTGGCGGATATGAATATCCCCAACACATTGACCGTTTTCCGTATTCTGCTGATCCCGGCCTTTATTGCCGCCTATTTTGGAATGCCGGACGCTTACTTTTACGTTCCAGCCATTATCCTGGTGATTTCAGGCCTTACGGATGTGGCGGACGGATACATTGCCCGCCGCTTTCATCAGATTACGCCGCTGGGGCGTTTTCTGGATCCGGTTGCGGACAAGCTGACGATGGCGTCCGTTATCGCCTGCCTGTCCATTACCCATGTCCCGCTGCGCTGGCTGTTTGGAATCTATTTTGTGAAAGAAATCACTCTTGCCGTCATTGGACTGGTGATGCTGAAATCTTGGCGCAACTCCATTCCGGCAAAATGGTATGGAAAGGCGACGACGGCGCTGCTCTATACGCTGATGTTTGCCGTGATCCTTTTTCCTGGTATTCCGGATAGTATTTTGAG
>CAKXAF010000061.1:0-978 GCA_934869045.1 uncultured Nitrososphaerota archaeon
CGCCCCAAATCCCGACGGCGGGGCGTCCGCAGACGCCCCGACGATGTCCCGCCGGCGGCATTTCGGAGAAATGCCGCAAAAAGCCTTCCTAACGTTTTCCAAAACGAAGAACCGCGCCAGCGAAAAGAAACGTGTTGAACGTTTCGGCTCGCTGACGCGGTTTTCCGTGGTGCGTATTTCCGGGAAATCCGTTATGCGCCATTTCTCCGAAATGCCGCCGCGGTGACATCCGCGAGGGGCCTGCGGGCCCCTTTGCCTACGGCGTTTAGGCCGCTGCGGCGGCGGAGTTGGGTTCCGCTCTCTGCGGAGAGCGGCTCAGGGGCCCTGCCCCTGAGCACCCTGCAAGCCTTTTGAAAAAGGCTTGACCCAAAACTTATTTTTTACAGCTTGCGGAAATCGGAAGGGGAATAGCCGGTATGCGCTTTGAAACGCTTGGAAAAGTGGTACAGGTCGTGAAAGCCGGTTTCTTCCGCCACCTGGGCAACGCTTTCATCGGTGGACTTCAACAGCCGCTTCGCTTTATCCAGCCGCGCCGCCGTTACGTACTTCAAAGGAGAGGCGCCGAAATATTTTTTGAAAAATGTGATGAAGTAATTGGGGTGAAAGTGAACGATGGCCGCCAAGTCCTCCAGGGTGATCTCCTCGCTTAGGTGGGCGGCAATATAGCTGGTGAGACTGGCCAGCTTATCCGCCGGAAGGGTTTCGGAAAAATGCATCTCCCCGCCCGCGTCCGACAGGTAGGCCGCCAAAATTTCCAGCAGCGCCGCCTTCCCACGGAGCCGGGAGAGGGCGTCGGGACGTTCCACGCTGTCCACCAGCCGGGCAAAGCTATCCCTCAGCCGCTCCGGATTGGATATCCGGACACACAACGGCGTGCGGATGGCGTCAAAAAGCCGCACACCGTTACAGCAGGCCGTAAAGTGGCACCAGTATTTGGTGTAGCAGTTATCACTGATCGTATAGTAGCTCTGCCGGACG
>CAKXAF010000061.1:1029-10967 GCA_934869045.1 uncultured Nitrososphaerota archaeon
TAAACGGTACCGTCTACCACCAACTCTCCCTCGCCGCTTTGTATAAAATAGAATTTATTATACTCCGGGGTGTAGTCCCGCTCCGCCCAGTCGATCCAGCAATGGGTCAGGTGCGCGTCCAGAACCGTTACCGCGCAGTCATCCAGGAACTGCTCCAGGTACTGCAAGCTGCCGCCTCCCTAATTTTTGATAAATGCGCCTTAATTTTGCCTATTCCATTATACCGCAAAAGGGGTAAAATGGGAAGAAAGAAACTGCCAAAGGAGGGGTTTTCATGAACGAAATTATTGAAGCGCGCACCCAGCGGACCAAATGGTTCCTGGAGAGCCGATTCGGCATGTTCATCCACTGGGGGCTTTACGCCATCCCCGCCCGGGGAGAGTGGGTCCGGAACCAAGAACGCATCCCGGAAAAGGATTATCTGCCTTATTTCGAGGAGTTTAACCCGGTGAACTATGATCCCAAGGCCTGGGCAAAGGCCGCGAAAGCAGCCGGGATGAAGTACGCGGTCCTGACAGCCAAGCATCACGATGGGTTCTGCCTCTTTGACTCCCAGCTCACCGATTATAAATCCACCAACACCAAATGCGGCCGGGATCTGGTGCGGGAATTCCTGGACGCCTTCCGGGCGGAGGGGATCAAGGTGGGGCTTTACTACTCGCTGCTGGACTGGCATCACCCCGACTACCCCCACTGTTCCGACCTGCACCACCCCATGCGCGGCAACCCGGACCACCCCGACGAAAGCCGGGATTTCAGCCGGTATGTGGAGTACCTCCACGGCCAGGTCCGGGAGCTTCTGACCAATTACGGGCGGCTGGACATTATGTGGTACGATTTCTCCTATGGGGAAATGTCCGGTGAAAAGTGGGAGGCCACCAAGCTGGTGAAGATGGTGCGGGAGCTTCAGCCCTGGATCGTACTGGACAACCGTTTGGAAGCCGCCGGTGAAAGCTACGGCAGCATCACCGGCGACGATCCAACCATCTATTCCGGCGATTTCGCCTCCCCGGAGCAGATGATTCCGCCGGAGGGCATGACCGACGTCCATGGGAGATCCATCCCCTGGGAATCCTGCATGACCTTAAACGACCACTGGGGTTACTGCTCCGCCGACCATCACTACAAACCGGCCCGGATGGTGGTGCGCAGCCTGGTGGAATGCGTGAGCAAAAACGGCAACCTGCTCCTAAACGTTGGACCCAATGCCAAAGGGGAAATCCCGGCGGAATCTCTCGCCATTCTGGAGGAAGTGGGCCGATGGATGAAGGAAAACGGCGAGGCCATCTATGGCTGCGGCCACTCGGACCTGCAAAAGCCCGAGTGGGGCCGGTATACGCAAAACGGAAACCGGCTCTACGCACACATTTTTGAGGACTGTCTCAACGCCGTAATGGTAGACCTGCCGCCGGATCGGATCGAAAAGGCGCGGCTGCTCTGCGACGGCGCGGAAATCCGTCTGGAAAAGCCGTGGAACGCCGCTGCATTCCCTGATAAGACCTTTTTTACCTTTGGCGGAAGGTCGTTCCCCCTGCCGGATGAGATGGATACGGTCGTGGAGCTGACGCTGAACTAACACAAAAAGCTGGCCCGGGATTTTCGAAAAAAATCCCGGGCTTTGTTTCTCCTATACCAAAACTGGCGGCTTACAGGACGAACTGGCGCATGTAATTCCGGCTGAGGAGGATGGACTTCTTCACGTCGTCCAGGCTCTTTTCAAAGGCCTTGTCCTCGACCTCGATGCAGGTGCAGCCGGTGTAGCCGATATCTGTCAGGGCGGAGACATACTTGCCCCAATCCACATCGCCCAGACCGGGGAGCTTGGGGGACATGTACTGAAGAGGGGTGGCCATGATGCCCACTTCCCGCAGCTTGTCCGGATAGATCTTGATGTCCTTGTAATGGACGTGGAAGATCCGGTCCTTGAACTCATAGAGGGGCTTGATGTAGTCGATCTGCTGCCACACAAAGTGAGAGGGGTCGTAGTTGAGGCCGAAGCTCTTGCTGGGGATGATCTCGAACAGACGCCGCCAGATGGCAGGGGTGGTCATCAGGTTCTGCCCGCCGGGCCACTCGTCGTTGGAGAAAAGCATGGGGCAGTTTTCGATGCCGATGCGGATTCCATTTTCCTCGGCGAAGGCGATGATGGGCGGCCAGACCTCTTTGAAGATCTCGATGTTCTCATCAACGTTTTTATGGGGATCCCGGCCGACAAAGGTGTTCACCGTACCAACGCCCAGCAGCTTCGCAGCCTTGATAAGCTTTTTGATGTGGGCGATGTATACGGCGCGCTTTTCCAGATCCGGATCCATGGTATTGGGGTAATAGGCCAGGGCGGAAATTTCGATGCCCTTTTTGGCGCAGTAATCGTTGAGGTAGGCGGCTTTCGCCTCGTCGACCTCGTCGACGTTGATGTGGGTCACGCCGGCATAGCGGCGCTCAGCCTTGCCTTTCGGCCAACAGCAGACCTCCACGCACTCAAAGCCGTTTTCCGAAGCAAAATCAATCATTTCTTCAAAAGAAAGATCGCCCAGAATCGCGCTGACAAATCCTAATTTCATCGGTATCACCTATCCTTTCCAAAATGCGAGGCAGCGGCCTCTTTCAAGACCAGTATAACAAAAAGCCGCCCGCAATGCAAGAGCTTTTTTGTAATCGTTTACAGATAATTTTCGGACTGCCGTCAAAAGAGTTTTGCCGGAGCGCTCTGCTTTCAAAAACGGGACGCCGTAAAGCAGCGCAAGGACCCCTCGATGGGATTTTGCGCTTTTCGGAACGCGAGGAGAGGGCGCGCCCTCTCCTACTCGCGATTTTTTGAAAATACTCAGATAAAGCGCTTCTTGTTCCTTTAGAGGGAAATCTGTCCGCCAGGGCCAGGACAAGGACAGGCCGGCGGCGTTTCCGGCGCGCTCTCCAGCCGAACCTGGAAGCAGACGCGGATATCACAGCCGCAGCCGCTTTCCACCTCGGGCGGATTCAGGAAAAACACCCGGGTATCCGGGTCCAAGTCAAAGAAGAGGACATCCCCCTCCTCATAGGCTGTCCGCTCCTGGCCGCAGGAGTCGATATACCGGACCCGGACGCCGTATTCGGCACGGAGGATCGTATGACCGCAGGCGGCAAAAAAGCGGGTGGCCACATGACTGACGCTGGCATCGCACACACAGGCCGCGCTTTCGACGGACATGGTTTTGCAGACGCATTGGCTGCCGCCGGTAACGGTTACCGGGCTGCTGGATGACGTCACCTGGTAAGACGTTCCGCCGGAGGTATAGACTCCTGCCGCTTGGGCGGTGTTGACAAACTGTTTCAAGAAAAAACCCCCTTTCTATGGATTTACAGGCAGACGGTAACGCGAAACCGGACCGAGATGGACTGCCCGGCTGCCAGCGTCCCCACTGAGATCCCATTTTCCGGACTGCGGTTTATGGCGGTCCCGCTCCCCACAACAGTGGAGTATGGCAGATAGGTCATACCCTGGGGAAGCGGGTCTGTAACCGTCACACCGGTCAAAGCCACATTGCCGGTATTGGTCACCGTCACGGTATAAGTGATCGTCTCGCCGCTGCACACCACGACCTGCTTATCAGCCGTCTTGCTGACCTCCAGCGCGCCGTTCAAGACAGTGGCCGACGCGGTGTTGGAGGAGATTTGACCGGTATAAGAGGCGCCGGAAACCGTATAGGAATACGAAGCAGAAGCGGTATTGGAAAGTGTGTCCGGCGCATCGGCGCCGATCAGGCCGGAAAAAGTGATCACTGCCCGGCCCGTATCGGCGGCTACAGTCCCCACCTGAATCCCCGTTTGCAGCGTCTGGCCCGCTGGAACAGCGGCGCCGTTCAGACGGAGACTTCCCACCGTCAGCGAGTCGGGAAGCGACGCATCCCGGATCACGACATCATTCAGCGGAACGGAAGTTGTGTTTGAAAAGGTCAGGGTGTACCGAAGGGTATCCCCCGGCCGGGCGGAAGCTGGGCTGACAGTTTTCTGAAAAGCTGGTCTTACGGAAGGGATCTGAACCAGGGAATCATTGGAAACGGCGGTCTCCCGGACCATCTGTCCCTGGGCTGTACGGTAGGTGTAGTCCGCTATAGCACGGTTGGTGATAGGCGCTGTGACGTTGGAGTTGACTGCGGCACGGTAGCGCAGGGTCACGGAAGCTCCGGAGTTCAGGGAGCCAACGAAAATTCCGGTTTCCAGCCTC
Organism: uncultured Nitrososphaerota archaeon; assembly: GCA_934869045.1. GTDB lineage: Bacteria > Bacillota > Clostridia > Oscillospirales > Ruminococcaceae > Merdivicinus. Next base: position 5,234 of record CAKXAF010000061.1, read on the forward strand.
TCGCCCGTCTCCGGTGCGGGGACGATGGAACCGGGAATAAGGGTCAGTCCCACGGGAAGGTTGTCAACAAGCTGCACGGTATCAAGAGCCACGGCGCCACGGTTTGTCAGGGTCAGGGTATAGGTGATGGTGTCGCCTGGAAGGGCAGCGCTTTTGTCAGCAGTTTTGGAAAAATCCGTCACGGCTGCAAACGCACCGGGCTGCTCGTCCGGCGAGGGCAAACCGGCCCTTGGATCAAACGCATTGTTATTATCCATAAGCATTCTCCTGTAGACATCTGTTTGGATTTGAGAGAGCTCTCCCTACAGGATACGGGGCCGGAGCGGTCGTGGTGACGGAATCGCCATCCCGCCGGATTTTCTCCAAAACGATTGTGATTTTGCTGGAAATAAGGAGTGAGAAGCGCTCCGCAAAAAAACAGCGGAAAGAAGCCGCCGGGCTTTTTCCGCTGCCGGATTGTTTTATTTTATGGAACGCCGGTTCCTGCTTAAAAATCCCGCAGCTCCACAGGGAGCGCCTTCATGGCCTCCAGGGTCCGGGTGAGAAGGCCGTCCAGTTCCCAGCCCAGCAGTTCCGCCCCGCGACCGATGACCTCCCGGGAACATCCGGCCGCAAAGGCTGGGATCTTATATTTTTTCTTCAGGGATTTCAGCTCCATATCTGTCACGCTTCGGGAAGGGCGCATCCGGGCCGCCGCACCGATTAAACCGGTCAGCTCATCGGTGGCGTAGAGGATTTTTTCCATGATATGCGCGGGCTTCAGATCCACGGTAATTCCCCAACCGTGACTGGCACAGGCGCGGATCAGCTCCGGGTCCAGATCCAGCCCCGCCATCAGCTCCTGCTCCTTTTTGCAGTGCTCGTCCGGCCAGCGTTCAAAGTCCAGGTCGTGAAGGAGCCCCACGACCGCCCAAAAATCCTCGCGCTCCGGATCGTATTCCCGGGCGAACTGCCGCATCACGCCGGAAACCGTCTCGGCGTGGCGGATGTGAAAGGGGTCCTTATTATACTGGCGGAGGATTTCTTCTGCTTCGGCGATTGAGGGAACATGGCTCATGACGCTGTACTTCCTTTCTCTTTTCAGATGCTGCCCTTATCATAGCACAGGTGTTCTGCCGGGTCAATAGGGGGAAGAACGGATGATTGAAAATTTTTTTCTTTTGTATTATACTAGTACAATAAGAACGCATGCGCACTGTGGGACGCGAGAAAGGGGCCCTTATGAAGTTATCCGCCAAAAGCCGTTACGCTCTGGAGGCGATGCTCTATCTGGCGGCCGGCTCCCCCGTCCGGCCGGCCAGCATCCGTCAGGTGTCCGAGGGAACCGGCATATCCGACAGCTATCTGGAGCAGATCTTCTTCCGGCTGCGCAAAGCCGGCCTTTTGGCGGCGGTAAGAGGTGCTGGCGGCGGATTTTACCCTGCCCGGGAGCTTTCGAAGATCACGGCCGGGGAAATTGTTCGCGCCATGGAGGACGGCGCCACGCCGGTCCTGTGTGTGGACGACCCCTCTCTATGCAAGAGCCGGCTTACTGCCTGCTGCAGGACCCGAAGCCTTTGGGTGCGGATTTCCGAAGAGATCTACCGGAAACTGGACGCGGAGAGCCTGTCCGGCCTTCGGGACCGGTACCTCGCTTCCCTGGCGGCCGGAAAAGGAGGCGCGGAATGAAAATATCAACCAAGGGCCGGTATGGGCTTCGGGCCATGCTGGATCTGGCCCGCCATCCGGGGCCGGGGTTCCTTTCTCTGGCAGAAATTTCCCGAATGGAGGGCCTCTCCTACAACTACCTGGAAAGCCTGTTCGCCGCTCTGAAGCGGGCGGGCCTGGTAACCGGATCCGCTGGAGCCCAGGGCGGCTACCGCCTGACGAGGCCGCCGGAGGAAATTACCGCCCGCATGGTTCTGGAACCGCTGGAAAAGGACCTTTCCATTACCGACCGGAGCGCGGGCCTTTCCGGCGGCCCGCTCCGGGCATTTTTGGAAAAGGAAATCTGGGATCCGGTGGACGAAGGCGTCCTGCGGGTGCTGGAGACCACCACCCTGCGGGATCTGGCGGGGCAGGATGGCTGATCACAGAAATGCCGCCGCAGTCATCATGGGCAGAAGCCGGGCGTAAACCGGTTCCAGGTCTTCTATCGGCAAGGGATTTTCCCCCTTTCCGATCTCGATGGTAAACCCGGGCCGCCGGAAGGTTTCGATATACCAGTCCTTCAAGCCGCCGTGGGATGCCAGACCGCCGTTTTGAACCAAACGGTATCCGGAAAGGGCGGAAAGTGTCTGGGCGATCAGCTTTCCCTGAGGAACCGGGATGTCCTGATACTCCCAGAAAATCTCCTCCCCCTGGGAGTGAAAAGAGTAGAGCCTCCTGGGATCAAAAGCTGCCGTCAGGTGAACCAGGGACAGGGTCTCCGGCTCCGAATGGGGGCACGGGCCTCCGTAGCGGGTCGGGGACGGGCCGGTGATTCCCGCGGCAATCTCCATAGCGCGGAGTTTCTTCCAGCCCGCGTCAAAATTATGGTTGAGGTCCACGCCCCGGGCATTTGCCTGCCACCTTTGGTTGGGATGTTTTTTCTGAATTTCCTCCACAAGCCCCCGGAGCTTTCCCGCAGAGACGGGACCGTGGAGGGCGATCTCCACGCCATCCGGATTGAGGAGGGGGACGATGACCAGCCCCCGTCCCGCCATAACGCTGGACAAAGAAATCTCCGCCAGTTCCCCGCCGCTGGCATAAGCCGCCGCGAACTCCTCCGCAAAGCGGACGAGCAGAGAGCTGGTCAGCCATTCCTGGGCGTGGGTTCCGCCCACAAAAAGCACCGCATTTTTTAGATTTCCGATCCCAATGGCCGGAATCTCCCTCCCCAGCGCCGACCGCCCGGCCCGGAACAGCCGGACACGCCGGTTCTCCCGGGCCAGCTCCCGCAGAGCCGCCGTCACGGCGGCGTAACTGGGCGGCTCCCGAAAAAAAGCTTGTTGCAAATCGTTTCCTCCTTCACCAGCGTTCAGCCGCGGTTGATATAACGGGCGCCTTCTATGTGGATCCCCCGGATGGCGTTATAGGCATAGGTGGCAACCTGACGGCAGTTGGCGTTGTTGTCGTGGGAGGCGATGAGGATTTCCTCCGGTCCGGAGCCGGGACGGGTCACCACCACCGTGTGCCCGAACTCTTCCCGGCCGCCCAGAGCCATCTGAATCACATCCCCCGCTTCCAGTTCTGCCAGAGGGACCTCTCTGCCGAAAGGACCCGGTCCCCGGTTCGTTGTCAGAAACTGGTGCAGGTAAATCACCCCCGTCCAGGCCGGAGCACGGTCATTGATATCCAGATAATACCAGCCATAGGTTGGGGTGAAATTCATAACGCCACACCCGGCAAAAATGCACTGCGAAACAAAATTGGTACAGTCTCCTCCGATCTCGTCAAAGGAATAAAATCTGGGATTGCGCCGGTAGGCCCAGTAATTGGCGTACTCCACCGCCGCCTGTCGATCATAGGGGATCTCCAACAATTCATACTGCATACGCACCGTTCCTTTCCGTGTGTTTTTGCTTTCATCGTCCATACTATGAGAGAATTCCGGAAAAGGATTTTCCAAATGACCAAAAAATGACCGAAAGGGGCCTTCGCCATAATGAACGCTGTTTTCCAGTATATGAAGGATATGGCCCTCGGTATGCTTGCCGGACTGCCTTTGACCGCCGGGATCCGCCTTTTCTGCGGGGTTAGGCGGAAGCGGCGGGGCGACCGGACGACACTGCCCCACGAAATCCTGGCCCTTTTGCTGGGGATGTACCTGCTGGGCCTGCTGTCCCAGACGATTCTGCCGGAGCTGGCGGCGGTGCTGGAAAGCGGTGTCTACCGGGGAAGCGGGCGGATCAACCTGATCCCCTTCGTCATCTTCCGCCAGACGGCCATCGAGGTATTCCGTTACGGGCATGTGTCGTATTTCCTGGTCAACTTCGTCGGGAACATCCTGATCTTTCTCCCCCTGGGACTGCTGCCTCCCCTTCTTTGGAAGAAGATGGAGCGGCTGTGGAAGGTTGTGCTTCTGGGGTGCGGGGTTTCGGTGTGCATCGAGCTGACCCAGCTGCTGCTTCCCCGGGGAACGGATATCGACGACGTGTGGCTCAACACCTTGGGCGCGGCTCTGGGATACGGCGTATTTGCCATCCTTCGCGGGGCGGCCCCAAATTTACTCCCCCGCTGCCGGACGGCGCCGGCGGCAGAAAGGAATTGCAATGGATAAAATCAAAGCGCTCTGCCGCAAATACCGGGAGCTGATCTCCTACGTTTTCTTCGGCGTACTGACCACGGTGGTCAACTACGGCTGTTATCTGCTGCTGGCCCCGCTGTTTTCCACCACGACCATCCCCACTGCCATCGCGTGGGCGGTCTCGGTAATCTTCGCCTATGCAACCAACCGGGTCTTTGTCTTTCACTCCCAGGCCAAAGGGGCGAAGGCCCTCTGCTGGGAGGTGCTGACCTTCTTCAGCGCACGGGCGCTGTCCGGGGTGTTGGACGTGGGGATCATGTGGGTCTTTGCTGATCGGGTCGGCTTTAACGATAAGCTGGTCAAGCTGGCGTCCAATGTTTTCGTGGTCATTTTCAACTATGTGGCCAGCAAGCTGGTGATTTTCCGCAAGGGCGGAGAGAAAAAGGAGGATCCCCATGGATAAAAACGCGCTGATGGAGACTACCTGCTCCCAGGAGGAAATTTTCCGCGGACGGATTTTTGACGTGCACCGGGATCAGGTCCGGCTCCCCGACGGAAGGCAGTCCGTACGGGAGGTGGTCCACCACAAGACCGGCGGCGTCTGCGTGGTGCCGCTGACGGAGGATGGGAAGGTCTATGTGGTTCGCCAGTGCCGCTACCCCTACCAAGACGTGCTGACGGAAATCCCCGCGGGCAAGCTGGATCCCGGCGAGACGCCGGAGGAATGCGGCCGCCGGGAACTTCTGGAGGAAGCCGGGGCTGTGGCCGGGAAGATGACCAGCCTGGGGCAGCTCTTCCCCACCCCGGCCTACGTGGACGAGGTCATTTACATGTATCTGGCGGAGGATCTGACCTATGCCCGGCAGAAGCTGGACGACGGGGAGTTTCTGGAGGCGGAGGCCGTCCCCCTGAAACGGCTGGTAGAGGAAATCCTGGCCGGAAACATCCGGGACGGCAAGACCCAGGCGGCTCTGCTCAAGGCTTGGCTCCTGCTGGAGCGGCGCAAATGAACCGGCTGCGGCCCTATCTGGAGGCGGCGGGTATCCCCCTTTCCGGAGCGGTTTCCTTTGAAGGCTGCCTGCCGCTGCTGGAATGCCGGGCGGCGGCACGGATTCCCCAGGGAGCGCAGACGGTGGTGGTCTGCGGCTTTCCCTATTACACCGGTGAGTATCCGGGGCGCAATCTCTCCCGATACGCCATTGTCCCCGATTACCACCGGGTGGCCGGGGAGCTGCTGGAACAGGCCTGCGCCGGGCTGCGGACGGATTTCCCCGCGGACTTTCAGTGGTTCGTGGACAACTCGCCCATCCGGGAGGTGGACGCCGCCTGCCGGGCCGGGTTGGGTGTCCGGGGGGAAAACGGGCTGCTGATTCATCCGGTCTACGGCTCCTGGCTGTTTCTGGGGAGCATTGTCACCGACCTCCGGGCGGATACCGCCGAGGTTCCCCCAGGGCGCTGCACCGGCTGCGGGGCGTGCCGCCGGGCCTGTCCCGCAGGGTGCATCGGGGACCGGGGACCGGATCCTGC
>CAKXAF010000062.1 GCA_934869045.1 uncultured Nitrososphaerota archaeon
GAAATCTTCCCCGGGTCTTTTAAAACGGCGGAAAATGTGTTATGATAAAGAAAATGTCGCTTGATTTCACGCGCCGGAAAGGCGCCGATAGATGGCTGTAAGAAGGGCGGGACTGCCGTTATGAAACAAAATCTTCTGCTGGTGACCGAACATTATCCCTGCGGCACTCAGGAGGGGTTCCTCGAAAACGAAATTGAATACCTGAAAGAGCTGTACCGGGTTCACGTGATTACCACGGACACCGACCGGCTGATGACCCGGGCTCTGCCCAAGGGGGTCGTATTTTCCCGTCCGGCGGAGACGGTGAGCGGCCTGCGGCGGTTCTGGACCCGGGTGTGCTGCCTGTTCAGCCGGGGTTATCTGGAGGAACGGAGGCTGGCCAAAAAGCAGGGGAAATTCACCCCGGCTTTCCGCAGGCATACTCTGGACATGCTGGTCAAGAGCCGTCTGCTCTACGATTACATTCGTGGATTGGAATTTTTCCAGCGGGAGGAGCCGCTGCTGGTGTACTCCGCCAATCTCAATCCGTATCTGTACGGGCTTTGCTGTTTGAAAAATTATTCCGACGACATCCGGGTGGTGGCGCGCTGCCACAACGCGAATATGTTTAATCCCCGCAGCGGCAACCGTCGTGAGACTCTGAACGAGATCATAAACCGGTCCGTCGACGCTATTTATTTTGCCAGCGAGCATTCGCGGCAGCTCTATTTGGAAAATTTTGCCGGAGAGGGGACGGACCCGGAGAAATTCCGGGTGGCACGGCTGGGCGTTCCCGGCCAGGAGCGGGAGCCTCTGGAACCCCTGCCGGACTTTTATCTGCGCGTGGTCACCTGCTGCCCCATGGAGGCGGATAAGAGGCTGCCCTTTTTGATCGACGCGCTCAGCGGCATCCGGACAGGCTGTGTGGAATGGGTACACATCGGGACCGGCTCCAAGCGGCAGGAGATCCTGGACTACGCTGAAAAGAAGCTGGGAGATAAAAACGGCGTGCGGTACAAATTTTTCGGCAAAATGTCCCGGGAGGAGACCTACCGCTACTATCGGGAAAACTATATTGACCTCTTTCTCAGCGTCAGTGTTTCCGAAAGCGTTCCTACGGCGATGATGGAGGCTATGGCAAGCCGTATTTTTGTGGCGGCCACCAATGTGGACGGGGTATCCGACGTGGTGGATAACGAAAACGGGATGCTCTTTCCGGCCAGTGCCACGGCTGAGCAGTTGAGCCGGGCTATTGAGGTGTTCTGCCGGATCCCGAAGGATCAGATTGCACAAAAGGGCGAGCGGGCTTTCCAATGCTGGAAGGAAAAATTTGACGCAGAGCGCAATTGCGCCGATTTTGCCAAAGCGCTGGCGCTGCTTTCCGGTCAGACGGAGGAGGAGATCGCCGCCCAGCGGGAAGAGGCACACAGCAAGGCCCTGGAGATGCAGCAGCGTCCCCGCAGCGTCTTCGATCCGCTTCAGACCCCTGCTGCCCATGCCGATATCCGGGAAATGCCGGTCAGCTTCATCAAATCCCTGGAGGCAGACGGCCTGCTATCCGTGGAGGAATCCATTCCGCTGGAGGAGCCGTCCCTAGAAGAGGAAAACACAGATGCGCCTCCGAAAGAGGCGCTGGGAGATCCGCAGGCGGCTTTGGAACCGGAGAAAGTTACGGAAAATCCGGAAGAAGAGGGCGGGCCGCTGGAAAAATAATCCCGGGTACTGGAATTTTTTATCCGCGTATGGTATAATAAACGGACTGACAGATTTCGACGTCAGTTTTTATCTTGCGTTCTTTAAAGATTTTGCCGGATTTCTTCCGGGATCTTTGGGATTCGATAAGGAAGGGGTACCCGGATTATGGTCAAACAGTTTGTCAAGAAACTGCAGAGGACGTTCCTTCTGGCTTTTAAGGGGCTGTTTTTTGTAGTCCTGTTCGCAATTTTTTTCGGCCTTTTTGGGCTTACAGAGCGGGAGCTTTGGAGGGCTTCCCGCACGGCGGCCATTTCCATGTCAACTTTCGCCGTTGCCGGGATCTGCTTTATCAAGATTTACGGCGGGTTTGCCATCGGAAGCAAAAAGAGCCGGGAGATCGTCTATTCTGTGCTGATCGCGACGGTGATCACCGATGTCATCACGTATTTTCAGATCTCCATCATGCTGTTCAACTATGAGAAGCGCGCGACGTTTATGGAGGACTTTTTTACGTTCCTGGGCGTGGTGATTCTGCAGACCATCGTGATCAACCTCGCGGCTTATCTGGGCAATTACCTTTATTTTGTGGTCAATCCGCCGGAGGGCGTAGCGGTCATCTACGGGGACAAGGACGGCCTGGTCAGCTTCGTCTCCAAAATCAACAAGTATAAAAAACAGTACGATATCCGCACTCTTTGTTCCATTACCGACGAGAATATCAAGCAGACCATCCGCGACCATCAGACCATTTTTATGTACGCGCTGAAGGAAGCGGACAAGGCGAGGATTCTGGAATACTGCTACAAGCATAACAAAAACGTATGCTTTACGCCGGAGCTGTCCGACATCATCGTCAAGCACTCCCATCATGTGCTGGTGGACGATGTGACGGTCCTGTCCTCCCGGGTTACAGGGCTGACCTTTGAGCAGAGCGTCCTCAAGCGGGCCTGCGACATCCTGGTTTCCCTGGTGGCGCTGGTGGCCGCCAGCCCCATCATGCTCATTGAGGCCCTGTGCATCAAGCTGGAGGATGGCGGGCCGGTCTTTTTCCGGCAGCCCCGGGTTACCAAGGACGGCGCGATTTTCCAGGTGCTGAAATTCCGCACCATGATCGTTGACGCGGACAAGAAGAAAAAGCGACTGGCCTCCCAGGACGACGACCGCATCACCCGGGTTGGAAAGGTTCTTCGGAAGCTGCGCATCGATGAGCTGCCCCAGTTCATCAACATCCTGAAGGGCGAGATGAGCGTGGTGGGACCCCGCCCGGAACAGGCAGAGATCACGGAGAAATATGTGGAGGTGCTGCCGGAGTTCCGGTACCGCCTGAAGGTGAAGGCCGGCCTCACCGGGTTGGCGCAGATTCTCGGGAAATACAATACTACGCCCCGGGACAAGCTGATCCTGGACCTGATTTACATCGAACAATACAGCATTTGGGTGGATTTGAAACTGATGCTCCAGACGGTCAAGGTGCTCTTCAAGTCGGACAGCACCGAAGGTGTTGTCGGGGAGCTCCCCATCGATTTGGAAAAGCATCGGGAGGAGCTGCTGGGGGAACAGGACCCGGACAGCCGCCTGGATGCATGAGCGATATCGGCCGCGGGACGTCTCGCGGCCGTTTTTTCGAAATTATGCCGGAGTGGAAGTGCTGAAAATATGCTGAATTTTTATAAGACCATCGAAAACCGAATGGTGCAGCTGGCTAAGGAGGAGCCGGGGTGCTGGGCCATGGCGGTCCGCCCCACGGGCGAGGAACTGGCCTACCTGCGGGACGAAATGCATCTGGATCCCGGTTTTCTCAACGCCTCTTTGGACGAAGAAGAGACTTCCCGTACGGAAAAGGAAGAGGATCAGACCTTTGTCGTCGTCGACGTGCCTTATCAGGTGGAGAAGGATGACGAAGAAGCGGCGGCGGATTCCTCGGTGGTTTTTACCACCATCCCTTTGGGCATCATCATTACGCCGGAGTATTTTGTCACCATCAGCACCAAGCAGAGTGCCTTGCTGGATAGCCTGGCTGCAGGCACGGTTCGGGGTGTCCAGACCCGGATGCGTACCCGGTTCCTGCTGACCATTCTGTTCCGGATCGCTCAGCGGTTTTTGGTCCATCTGCGGATGATCGAGCGGATTTCCAGCAGCATGGAGAGCCAGATGCATGGATCTATGAAAAACGAGGCGCTGATCCAGCTGATGGGGCTGCAGAAGTCCCTGGTTTACATCTCCACCTCCCTGCGGTCCAACGAGGCGACCCTCAAGCGGATTTCCCGGGGGAACCTGGTGACCCTTTACGAAGAGGACGAGGATCTGATGCAGGATGTTCTCATTGAGATCCGTCAGGCCATGGAGATGGCGGAAATCTACACCAATATCCTGACCAGCACCATGGACGCTTATGCCTCCATCATCTCCAATAACCTCAACATCGTCATGAAGGTGTTGACGTCGGTGACGGTCCTGATGACGATCCCCACCATGGTCTTCAGTTACTATGGCATGAACGTGGAAGGGCTGCAGGTGCCGGTCTGGTGGTTCCCCACGCTGGTTTCCGGGGGGCTGGCGCTGGTGGCGCTGGTGCTGCTGATCAAGTTTAAGATGTTCAAATGACGGAGGGGGGAACAGGATGCCACCGCTGAATTTTCTAATCAAGCCCGCTTCCGGCAGCTGCAACCTGCGCTGCCGGTATTGTTTTTACCACGATGTGGGAGGAAACAGGGCCGTGCAATCGTATGGGATGATGTCTGTGGAGACCCTGGAACTGCTGATCCGGAAGGCATTGGAGGAGGCGGAGGGCAGTTGTACCTTCGGCTTTCAGGGAGGAGAACCCACGCTGGCGGGACTGGACTTTTTCCGGAAAGCAGTGGAGCTGCAAAAGCGGTACAACACCCGGGGGCTGGCCATCTCCAATGCCATCCAGACAAATGGACTGCTGCTGGACGCGGAATGGGCTGATTTTCTGGCGGAAAACCGGTTCCTTGTGGGGCTGTCACTGGACGGGACCAAGGAACTCCACGACCGCAACCGTCTGGACCCCGCCGGGAAGGGAACCTATGCGCGGGTGCTGAAAACGGCCCAGCTGCTGAAGGCCCGGGGCGTAGAGTTCAACATTCTGACGGTGATTACCCGGGATTCGGCCAAAAGGGCGGACAGTCTTTACCGGTTTTTCCGCCGGTGCGGCTTTGACTGGCTTCAATTCATCCCCTGTCTGGACCCGCTGGGGCAGGGGCGGGGCAGCTGCGCGTACTCTTTGACGGCGGAGGAATACGGGGCCTTTCTGAAGCGGCTGTTCGACTGCTGGTACCGGGACGTGAAGGCGGGACGGTTTGTGTATATCCGCTATTTTGAGAACCTGGTGGGAATGCTGCTGGGGAACCCGCCGGAGAGCTGCGGGATGAGCGGGCGCTGTGTCATCCAGAACGTAGTGGAGGCCGATGGGTCGGTTTATCCCTGTGATTTTTACGCGCTGGATCAGTGGAAGCTGGGAAATATCCGAACCGACAGCGTCCGGGAAATGATGGAGAGCAGGACGGCAAGGCGGTTTCTGGAGGCGCCCCGGGAGGTCCCGGAGAAATGCCGGAGCTGCCGGTATTATCCTATCTGCCGGGGCGGGTGCCGCCGGGATCGGGAGGCCGCCGGGGGCGTCCTGGGACTCAATGATTTCTGCCCGGCCTTTGAGACATTTTTTGACTATGCTTTGCCGCGACTGGAGGAGGTGGCCGTCAATGCCGCGAGAAATCTGCGCCGCTGAAACCCCAATCTGCGATTTTCTGGAGGAATACCGGCGAAAAGGGGGCGCCCGGCTGCACATGCCGGGACACAAGGGGCGCCCGGCCCGGTCCGGCGGCCTTTGGGAGGAGCTGCCCTTTTCCCTGGACATCACCGAGGTCCGGGGGGCGGACGCCCTCTATGAGGCGGAAGGAATCATCGGACGGTCCGAGAGGATCGCTGCAGAGCTCTACGGCGTCCGGCACACCTGCTATTCCGCTGGGGGCTCCACCCTGTCGATTCTGGCCATGGCTGCGGCGGCCAAGCGGCGGGGAGGACGGCTGCTGGCGGTTCGCAACGCCCACATCGCCCTGATTCATGCCTGCATCCTGCTGGATTGGCAGCCAATATGGCTCTGTCCGGCGTATGATGTCTCCGTGGGGCTGGCCAGGCCGGTCACGGCGGGGGAAATCGCCGCCGCTATGGACGCGGATCCCTCCATCCGATCGGTTTATCTGACCAGCCCGGATTATTACGGCCGGGAAGTCAATGTGGCGGAAATCGCGAAGGAGGTGCACCGCCGGGGAGGACTCCTGCTGGTGGACAATGCCCACGGAGCCCATCTGCGCTTCCTTTCCAGGGACAGACATCCCATGACGCTGGGGGCGGATCTCTGCTGCGACAGCGCCCACAAAACCCTGCCGGTGCTTACCGGCGGTGGATATCTGCACAGCAACCTCCCGGGAGAGAAGGAGGAGCTGAAGGAGAATATGGCGCTTTTCGGTTCTACCAGCCCTTCCTATTTGATCCTGGCCTCGCTGGATCTTTGCAATCCCTATCTGGCCGGACCGGCGCGGGAAGAATTCGCGGAGCTGGAGGAGCGGATCCTGAGAGTGGAAAACGCCTTGAAGGCGCAGGGCGCAGCGCTGCTCCCCGGGAAGAGCGATCCTTTTAAGATCACCCTGGACTGTCAGGCCGCAGGGTACTCTCATGAGGAGATGGCCGGACGGCTGCGGGCAGCCGGGATCGAGCCGGAATTTTCCGGCGGTGGGAAGATCGTGCTGATGTTTTCGCCCCAGACGCCGGAGGGGGACTTTCTCCGGCTGGAGAAGGCATTTGCGGAAACGCCCGCCCGGACGGCAATCCCCTGTGTGGGCGGGTATCCTATGCCCCAGCCGGTGATGACCCTGCGAGAAGCCGCGTTTGCCCCGTGGGAGCGGGTTCCCACGGCAGAATCCCAGGGGAGGATCGCTGCGGAAAGCCGGGTAACCTGTCCGCCGGCCATTCCAGTGGTGGCGGCTGGGGAGAGAATTGGGCCGGCAGAAAAAAATCTTCTGCAAAACAGTGGTATTTTTTCGGTAAAAGTGGTAAAATGAAAACAGATAAACGATAGAAGGACGGACGGGAAATCCCGCCGTACTGCCTGCAGCCTTTCAAGGAGGTATCTGATATGAAATTGATTTACGCCATTGTCAGCAGCGACGATAGTTCCTCCGTCTCCGGCGCCCTGACCCAGAACGGGTTCTTTGCAACCAAACTGGCCTCTACCGGCGGCTTTTTGATGGCGGGAAACACCACGTTTCTGATCTGCACGGATGATGAAAACGTCGACCGTGTTATCAGCATCATTGCGGACCACTCCAAAAAACGCAAGCAAATGGTTTCCTCCTCCGCGGGGTATGGCCTTGGATCGTATACGCCCTTCCCGGTGGAAGTGACAGTAGGCGGCGCGACCATTATCGTAACGGACGTCCAGCGGTTTGAGAAGCTCTGATGCGCTTCCCCGATTTTCAATCCAATCAAACAGTGGTTCAGACGCTGAAAGCCGCATCCGGCGGACGGCGTTTGAGCCATGCTTATTTATTGTACGGCTCCGCAGGGGTGGGAAAAAGGTCGCTGGCGCGGATCTTTGCTCAGGCCCTGCTCTGCACAGGAGAGGACAAGCCCTGCGGCCGCTGCGCCCACTGCCTGAAATTTGAGCATGGGGCGCATCCGGATTTTACCGTGGTGCAGAAGCCTGCGGACAAGAGCTTTCTGGTCGTCGACCAGATCCGCGCCCTCCGGGAGGAGATCTTCATCCGGCCCAACGAAGCGGACCGGCGGGTGGTCCTCATCGAAAACGCGGAGCAGATGAATCCGTCGGCTGCCAACGCTCTTTTGAAGGTTCTGGAGGAGCCGCCGTCCTACGCGGTGTTCCTGCTGACCGCCAACAATCGACACCTGCTGCCGGAAACGATTGCTTCCCGGTGCGTCTGCCTGGAAATCCTGGAGGTTTCCCTGGCCGCGGCGGAAAAATGGCTGGCAGAGCAATTCCCCGGGACGGATCCGGCAGAGCTTCGCCGCGCTGCGGTCTACGGGGGTGGGAACCTGGGCCGGAGTCGGGCGTATCTGGAGGAGGAGCCGGTCCGCCGCCGGTACGGTCAGGCCCTTTCCCTGGTACAGGCGCTGGCGGGGGGGAAGGAATTCGATGTCGTCGCCGCCCTGGCTCCCTTTGAGGGGGACAAGGCAGGGCTTCTCCAGCTTTTGAGCGATTTTGACAGTATTTTGGGACGAGTGGCGGTGCACCCCTTTTCCGGGGAGCCGGATCCGGAGCTAATCGCCGCTGCAGGTCGGATCAGTCCGGTGCGGGCTGCAGAGATGCATGATCTCATCGACGGCATCCGCCGCCGGTTGTTTTACAATGCCAGCTGTGCTTTGACGGCAGCGCTGTTCGGCGCACAGCTCAAGGAAATATAAGGGAAGTTTACCGCGCTGTTTTTCGCGGCGGCTTTGCGGAGTGCGAAGCTTTGCATACAAAAAGGGCCGGACAGGTGGGAGATCTTGTCGGGAAGGCTCCCGAAAAATATTCCCCTTATTATCGGATTGCTTAATTTAGCCGGTAGGAACGCTCTTTACCGGAAGGCTGAGGCCGCCGCGGCGGCCGGAAAGGTATTAAAATCTATGACGGAAATTATTGGCGTACGCTTTAAAAATACAGGGAAAACCTATTACTTCTCCCCCGGCGGCGAGCGGCTGGCCATTGGGGAAAAGGTGATCGTGGAAACGGCCCGGGGCGTGGAATGCGGCAGCGTGGTCATCGCCAACCGGGAAATCGAGGACAGCCGCATCGTCGCGCCCCTCAAGTCTATTATCCGCCGGGCAGGTGAAAAGGATCTGGCCCAGCTGGAGGAGAATGCCCGGAAGGAAAAGGAAGCCTTCCAGGTGTGCCTGGAGAAGATTGCCAAGCACAAGCTGCAGATGAATCTGGTTGATGTGGAGTATACTTTTGACAACAACAAGGTGCTCTTCTACTTTACCGCCGATGGACGCATCGACTTCCGCGAGCTGGTCAAGGATCTGGCGGGGGTTTTCCGCACTCGCATCGAGCTGCGGCAGATCGGCGTCCGGGACGAGGCCAAAATGCTGGGAGGCTTGGGCATCTGTGGCCGTCCTTTTTGCTGCGCCAGTTTTTTGGGGGATTTCCAGCCGGTATCCATCAAAATGGCCAAGGAGCAGGGGCTTTCCCTGAATCCGACGAAGATATCCGGCGCCTGCGGGCGGCTGATGTGCTGTCTGAAATACGAGCAGGATGCCTACGAATCCCTGCTGCGGATCACGCCCAGGGTGGGAGCGGCGGTCCAAACCCCCGACGGTCGGGGCGTGGTTGTGGATGTGAACCTTCTCACCGGCGTGCTGAAGGTGTCGCTGGACGGTAAGGACGGCGCCGCGCCTGGGGAGTATCATCGCCGGGATGTGAAGCCGCTGCGTGGAGAAGCCTCCCGTCCCAGCCGCCATGAGAGCGAGCCCCAGGAGTTCCCGGAGGAAACAGAGGACTGACGTCGGGCAGGCATGGATTTTTTTTGCGCAGATACTTGATTTTTGTCCGGAATATGTTACAATAGGTACAAGAGATTAAAGGAGGTGTATCCCCATGGCATATGTAATTAGTGATGAGTGCATCAGCTGCGGCGCCTGCGAAGCGGAGTGCCCCGTTTCCTGCATTTCCGCCGGTGATGGCAAATATGAGATCGATGCCTCTCAGTGCATCGAGTGCGGCTCCTGCGCAGGTGTCTGTCCTGTCGGCGCTCCTAAAGCGGAGTAAGTGCTGCATCGTCAAAAAGCCTGCGTCCACTGGGATGGCAGGCTTTTTCTTATAGGATAAACAGAAAGGACCACTGCATATGAAAAAGAATTTTGGGCCGCTGCTGATTGGAATCGTATTCCTGATCTTTGGCGGCGGATATGTAATCGCCCGCATCCTGGGGTATGATCCGCCGTTCTTTTTTGACGGCTGGTGGACGCTTTTTCTGATGATCCCTGCTATTATCAGTATGGTGGAGACCGGCGTGCATTTGGGGAATACCATTGTGATGGTCGTGGGCCTGCTGCTGCTGGCCTGGGAGCGGGACTGGATCGAGAATTTGAATTTCACCCTGATCCTGGCTGTGGTGCTGGTAATCCTGGGCGTCTACTTTATCGCGCGGGCGGTAACCGGAAACCGGAAACCGGCGCAGGGACACTCCTCCTGGAAGGGAGGGAACATCCCCTGGCGTATGGACGGGGTGGATATGCCATCCTACTCCTCCTTTTTTTCGGGCACCAACGTGAAGAACAGCTCCCGGAACCTGATGGGCGGCACATGCAGCGCATCCTTTGGCCGCCTTCGGGTGGATTTGTCCGAGACCGCTGTGACCCACGACATTACAATCTTCTGTAACGCTATTCTTGGGCAGGTGACAGTGTTCGCGCCCCGGAACGTGCGGATCGTCTGCAAGAACGTTCCGATCCTGGGCGGCGTGCAGCTCTGGGCGGACAGCCTTCCGCCGGACTCCGCCGCGCCTACGGTGACGTTTGACTGCACCTGTGTCCTTGGCGGGGTTGATATTCAATAAGGCTTGCTGGTCATTTGCAGACAGCCGCGCCGGCGGAGCGATCGCTGCTCTTCCGGCGCGGCTTCTGCTGGAAAAGGAAATTCCGGAGATGTTTGGACCCACGTGCTGTCTATGTAGTTCCGTGGGTCTCTGGATGGCGGCCGGGACGCGGTCCAAGGCCGAAGCTGATGGACAGGGCGGAATCTACTGAATGCATGGCCTCTTCCGGCAGCTCGCCCATTTTTTCCTTGAGGCGGCGTTTGTCAAGAGTCCGCACCTGCTCCAGGAGCACGACGGAATTTTTGGACAGGCCGCAGCTTTGGGCGTTTAGCTCGATGTGAGTAGGGAGCTTTGCCTTTTCCCGCTGGCTGGTAATGGCGGCTGCTATGACGGTGGGACTGTATTTGTTGCCGACGTCGTTTTGAACGATAAGGACGGGCCTGACGCCGCCCTGCTCCGAACCGACGACCGGACTGAGATCAGCATAATAGATTTCCCCGCGTTTGATTGACACGGCTAAGCAC
>CAKXAF010000063.1:0-1439 GCA_934869045.1 uncultured Nitrososphaerota archaeon
AATGTCCACAGTCTTCTCTACGATGGGGTTGTACAAAATGAAAATTTGCTCGAAGCCCGCATTTAAAATACCGCCGAGGCCCAGAATCGTCAGCAGAACAATCATGGACGCGATGCTCGGTATGGTGATTTTAGTCAGCTGTTTGAGCCGGCCGGCTCCGTCGACCATGGCGGCCTCATACAGGGTCGGGTCGACGTTGGTGATTGCCGCCAGGAAAAGAACAGTGTTGTAGCCGATTCCTTTCCACACGTCCGACCCAATGATGATGGGGCGGAACCAGGTGTTGCTGACCAGGAAAGCGATGGGTTCTCCTCCCAGAGCCATGATCGCGTTGTTAATTGCGCCATCGTAGGAAAAAATCTCGATCACCATGCCGCCTAAGATCGCCCAGGAAAAGAAATATGGAATAAAGACAACGGTCTGCACCATGCGTTTGAATCTCCGCCCGGCAAGCTCGTTGAGCAGAAGAGCCAAAATCAGCGGCACAAGAATGTTGAGAACAATTTTGCAGAATGCGATAATAAAAGTATTGCGAAATGCAGTCCAGAAGCTGGGAATCGAAAAAATATAGGCAAATTGATCAAATCCGACCCACTCGGATTTGGTGAACCCCAGGAGGGGCTTAAAGTTCTGAAACGCCATTACCAGGCCGCCCAAAGGCAGGTAGGCGAACAGAAAGGTCAGTGCTACAGCCGGAATCAGCATGATGTGGAGAGGCGCGGTGCGGTTAAGCTTTGCTCTCTTTTTCCGGATTTCCCTGCGCTCCTTTGCAAGAGTCTGTTTGGTCATTGGAATACCTCCTATCAGGCGGACGCCCGATAACGGAATCGTTACCGGGCATCCTTACGAGAAAGCTTATTTGCTCTGATACCATTCATTGACTTCTTTGCTGATATCATCGCCGCCCAGGGCCTTCCATTGTGTGACATAGCTGTCAAAGTTACTGATAGGGGTTTCGCCCATAATCATGCTCAGAAAAGTGGTGTCACGGAATTTATCCATTTCGCCTTGTTTTGTGATCATGGAAGGAGTTGTGACATAGACTTCGTTATACTGTTTTTCTGCGTTCTGATAAAGCTCCTCCATTTTCGCAACGCCGCCGTTCGGATCCAAACGGCTTAGGTAGAGGCCCCAGACAGCGGGATCGGTGGTACCGTTCTGAGTCTGTACATATGCGTTCCAGGCACCCCAGAATTCTTCGTTATTGGGCGCTTCTTCAACGGTTACTTCGGTGGAGCCGGCCTCTCTCTTTTTGGAGATGAAGTTATAGTTCTCGATCAGAGAACTTGGGCTGTAGATGCGGTAGGGCAGCCAAGTGTAAACGTGGGAGTTCTTTTCGAGGAGCTGTTCTTGGGTGGCGGAGGCGATCCATTCGGGGTTGTTGGTCTCACGGGCGTACTCGATGGACCAGTTCATCATCTTGAAGAGCGCTTCCGGAT
>CAKXAF010000063.1:1449-1710 GCA_934869045.1 uncultured Nitrososphaerota archaeon
ACGGGGTAGCGGGGAACCATAATCTTGGGGGTTTCGCCGTCAACAGTGAGAGCTGGGCCAACAACCCAGTCAGCGGTGGGATCGTTCTTCTTGCTGTCGTTGAGGGGCCAGTTGGGGATCCACCAGGAGCCGAATACGATGGCGTATTTGCCGGCGACAATGTCGGAAACTACGGGAGCGTCGGCGGCCCACACATCCTGCGCGGCGAAATCCTTGGCAAAATAACCTTTGTTGTACCACTCGTTCAGCTTGGTAAGAGAA
>CAKXAF010000063.1:1720-2683 GCA_934869045.1 uncultured Nitrososphaerota archaeon
TCCTTCAATTCTGGCTGAATGCCGGCATACTGGAGGGTACCGCTGCCGTCGTCATACCAGCCGGAGGCCCAGCTTTCATACGCGTGGAAAACGGGGCTGAAATCCGCCAGACCGGCATCAATGTAGTATTTGTTGGCAGGGAGGACAGGATCGCCGGTTTTTCCGTTGCCATCAAGATCAAGGGTCAGCAGCTTGTCACATAGAGCCTCAAACTCAGAGAGAGTCGTAGGCAGCTGGTCATAGCTGGTAATGCCCGCTTCCTTCAGCTTGTTCATGTCGTAATAGGTCTGGCTGGTGACCTGCGCGGGATACGTCGCCATCGGCAGGCCGTACAGCTTGTCATCGCGTACGCCGGCATTGATCAGTTCGCCGTCAAAATTGACAACCTTGTCGATTGCGGGGTTGGTGTAGGTCTGATAAGCTTCGGACAGATCTCCCAGGCCGCCCTGGTCGTAAAGATCCTGGAACTGGTTGGGAGAAAGGAACATGATGTCCGGAAGGTTTCCAGCGGCAAGCTCCGCGCCGAATTTGGATTCGAACTGGTCGGTATTAACAATCCAGCTGTATTTCAGATCAATATTAAAAAGCTCTTTGAATTTTTTCACAGCCGTCGCTGTTTCCGGGGTTACGCTATCCGGCGTCTCGGGGTTTTCTGAATCCCGGTAGCCTAAAACGACATTGATTGTGACAGGTTCCTCATATTTTTCGTGAAGCAGCTCATCTGCGGTTTTCTGTGTTTCTCCTCCGGACGTCTGAGAAGCCTTGCTGCCGGAAGAACCGCTGTTCTCCTGTGGGCTTTTCCTCTCTCCGCATCCCGCCATTGCACTTAAGCAGAGCATCGCTGACAAAATCATCGCAATTGTTTTTTTCATACTGCAGCCTCCTGTCATATTTTGCAAAAATGATTTGCTTTTTATGACTTTATTATACAAATGATTTCAAAACGATGACAGGGGCGATTTT
>CAKXAF010000063.1:2693-10598 GCA_934869045.1 uncultured Nitrososphaerota archaeon
AAAGTGGTAATATTGTACACAATTTTCAACCTGTGTGGATGTTTTCTTTCCCTTTTCGGAATTGAGCAGGGGAAATACCCGTGATTTCTATGAAAATTTTGCGAAAGTACCGCTCATCGTCGTATCCGATCTGCAGCGCGATATCCTGAATCGGATATTTGGTTTCCAAGAGCAGCTTTTTTGCATGTTCTACGCGCAGATATTTGAGATAGCTGACAAAGCTCTTTCCCGTCATCTCCTTAAATCCGGCGCTGAAAAGGCTTTTACTCATTGCTGTCATTTGGAGCATCGTGTGGAGATCCAGATTCTGCATGTAGTGAGCATTGATATACTGGATCGCACGGCGAAGGATACAGGAGGCACTGTCTTCCGGCTGCAGATAGACGGATGTACCTTGCCGGAGGGAATCCAGCCATAGCCTCCACTGATACCACCAGTGCAATTCCCCAGTCTGGTCAAAATATTCCTCAATTTGAAGATTCTGATAAGAGGCGCATTTGAGAAACGGCTGATAAAGGAAAACAATCAGCTCATCCCGGGTGAACAGGAGCTCCGGAATCCTCCGGCAGATTTTGTCATAGCGATCATCATCCAGGATCCATTCGGTTCCTTGGAGTTCCGCAGCCAGGAGTTCACGTTTTTCGTAATTGGGTTCAAACGTTTGATATCTGCAGAAATAGGACTGCTGCCCCCGATGATAGGAGTAAAACAGATCCCGTTCCAAAAAATCCCGTAAAAAGGCCACGGCGTCAGTGTAGCACAGACCTTTCAGCCCGCTTACCTCCAGTTGCACAAGCCCTTCCGGAACCGTTGAATTTTCGTTTGAAGACTGCATCCAGATGCCATCGCCGAGCAGCTGCGCCCGTTCCGGCTGTTCGCCGGAGACTTCCGTCCGGCAGAGGAACCGCGCTCTATCCTGTTCAAACCGCCGGATCCCGGATTGAGAGCTAAGCCGGCTGAGAATTTTCTCCAGGATCGCACCGAAATTTTCTTTTTCGATCTGGGTTTTGGTGATATAATCCACGACCCCCAGACGCATAGCCTGCTGTATGTAGTCAAAATTTTGATGCATCGTCATGACGACGATCCGAAGTTCCGGAAATTGTTCCCGAACGGTTTGCAAAAAATCGATCCCGGAAAGCCCCGGCATGGAAAGGTCGGTGATCATTAAGTCGACGGGGTTTTCCTGAAGGAAATGAAGGGCCGCACGGCCGTTTTCCGCTTCTCCGACGATTTCCATCCCGTATTTTTCCCAGTCTGCAAGGAGGCGAATTTCAGCGCGTACGATTTTCTCGTCATCAACAATCAAGGTCCTTTGCATAATACTCTCCTTTGCTGAACGGGATGATGATTTCAACCTGATTCTCCCCGTGCTCGACGGAAACATGAAATTGGTAAGCCCCGGGAAAACACGATTCAAGCATTCGGACAACATACTGGATGCCGATGCCGTTGCTGGAAAGATCTTGAGCTGAATGGAGGATCTCTTCGATTTTTTCGAGATTTAACGGATAGCCGTTGTTGATGATGCGGATATAGATGCTCCCATTTGGCAGCAGGCCGGTTTTCAAGGTAATCACGCCCCGTCCTTCCAGACCGTGAAAAATAGCGTTTTCAACCAACGGCTGAAGGATAAAGCGCGGCATTTCAGTCTGAAGCATGGGTGCAGGCAGAAGGATTTCCGTATGGTATTCGATGTCGTACTTCATTTTTTGCAGGATAATGTAGTCATTCACTGCATCCAGCTCGCTTTGCAGCGTGGTGATCTTGCTTTTTTCCATGTTGTACATCAAAAGCCGGTTGAAAGGGGAAAGAAAGTCATACACGTCACGGTAGCCTTTTTCATCTGCATACCATCTCAGCGTATCCAGCGTGTTGTGAATAAAATGAGGGTTCATTTTTGAAAGCAGCTGCTTGATCTCCAGACGGGATTTCGCATGCTCCTGCCGCTGTGCCAATTGGATCAAGCGTTCGATGCGCTGTTTCATTTTTTCAAAATACTCAAAGTTCTGATCGAATTCCTGCACATGGATTGTACGGATATTCGCTTCCAGATCGCTGTTGATAATATCCTGGAGATTTTGTTCAAAAAGGCGGAGAGGGCGATAAATTGTGCGCCAGATACTGCCGGCCGCAAGAATCCCAAGACCGGCGGCTATCAGCCCAAAGATTACAAAGCCAAGGCTTAGGGTATGCAGATAGTGGTTATACGCCTGTATGGGGACGAAAACCCGCAGGCTCCAACCGGACCAGCCCGAATTTTGATAGCACCGGTATTTTTTAGCGTCAGAAAATTCTGATGCTTCTGACAGTGGCTGATATTGAGGAATCTTTGCCTGCTGGGAGGAATAAACCACAATGTCCGTGTCCGAAAAAACGGTGTACACTGCCCCAAGATGATCCAGAATCTGTGAAGTCATCTCATCCAGCTGGCGGAACCCCGATTCGATATAAAGAAAAACGTCCGGCCCATTTACAGCCTTCAGCTTGCGGAGAAGCGAAATTACATCGTAGTCGCTCACTTTGGAATAAGTGGTGTGGGGACCATAGTAAACCATTTGATTCTGGGTCGTCAAACGCATCATTTCCGAAGGGATAACCGGATGCAGAAGAGAAGTTTCGTTGATTTTATAGATTTCCCCGGCAGAGTTCCGGGTAAAAAAGGTAATGTTGCTGATATTCGGGTTCGAGGCTTCATAAAGTGTTGCCTGTTCCCGGATATATTGCAGACTGTTTACCAATTCGATTTCACTGGTTTGAGGATCCAGAATACTGCGGAGGTAGTTGTCAATTTTACGGTCCGTGGCAATTTGCTGCGAGGTGTATTTAAGGCTGTCCATCAGAGTATCCATGTTTCCCTTGATCTGGTTCAGTTCGCGGTCGATCATCACATCGGTATTTTCACGGTAAAGACGGTTTACCTGATAACTGGTAAAGAACCAGAGCAGGAGGAGCGGTATGACGAAAGCGATTCCAAGCAGCAGACACAATCTGACTTTTAGGGACATATTTTTGATAGCAACACCCTCTTTTCAGCGGCTGTCTTTTAATTACTCACAATTTTTGGATGGACATTGAGAATAATGAAATTTGATAATGGTATATAAAAATAATATACCATTAAACAAAGAGATCGTCAAGTGTAATTAAATTATACGAATAGTATATTGAAATTTAGGCAAAAAGTATAAGAATTAGTTATGATTCGTTTGTGCGCTGTGCATGGGGTCTTCCTATAAATGTTTGAAGCAGCAAAAGAGAAGGCCCCTTTAATATTTTATACGATGTCCGCCGGCAGACCTTGGCGGACATCATGCAGGAAAAAGGGCTGCTGAAGTTCCTGAAGCCCGGGAAAGAGCAATCTATACGCGCGATGATAGTGTGGAGATTATATTGCTGATCGATGGTTTGGTAAATAGATTAAGACACCCTGGTTTTGGGGTGTCTTAATCTGTTACCGTCTCAATTTTACACCATTGGACTCTCCCGATAGATGGTTTTGGGGTAATCCCATGCTTCCATACGGGCAAAATCCGTATGGATTTCTTACTTTTTGTCCAACTCCATTGTGCCATTAACCGTAGGAATATATATGTGAACAAGGGTTCCTTTATTTGGTTCGCTTTCCACGAAAATACCATAATCTGTGCCAAAAAATTGTTGAATGCGGTGATGGACATTCAAAATAGCAAGACCTTTGCGGCTTTCGACTGCAAAGAGCTCCTGGGGATTAGAAAGAGAAAGCTGGCGGTCAATCTCCGACAGCTGATCGTGATCGATACCGACACCATTGTCCTGGATACAGATTTGCAGTTGGCCGGGCTCATTCCGGCAATAGATGCGAAGTTCTCCGGGACCGTATTTGGGTTCAAGACCATGGTAAACAGCGTTTTCAACGATTGGCTGCAAAATAAACCGTGGGAGCTTTATCGTTCGGGTGGATTCAGGAATATCAATGATGAAAGAAAACCGGTTATCAAATCGAATGGAAATGATAGAAAGGTACTGTTCAATGATCCGAATTTCCTGATCAAGCGTTACAATTTCACTTCCCTTTATGCTGTAACGCATAATCTGTGAAAGGGAATCAGCGATCTGAACAACTTCCTTACTGCCCAAAAGAAAGCCGTAGCCCTTCATGCAGTCCAGCGTATTATAAAGAAAATGCGGGTTGATCTGGCTTTGTAAAGCGGAGAGTTCCGCCCGCTTTTTCGCAAGATCCAGTTCATACATATTGGAATTGTTTTTGAGAATCGTGCGGGTCAGATCAGAAATTTTATCCAGCATCTGATTGATCTGTTCGGCGAGCACGCCGACTTCATTCTGTTTTTTGAGGTGAAGCCGTTTGTGAAATTTGGAATGTACGTCTTCCTGAAGAAATTTTGAAATTTCAACAACGGGAAGGGCAATTGATCGAAAAATGATGACTCCCCAAAAACTGAAAAGGATACACAGGACTACCAGTACGATCATGCCCAATACCAGCAGGCCGCTTAAATCGGAGTTGATCTCATTCAGCGGAACAGCTCCGATCACAAGCCACCCAGTAGCTGGAACATTTTCATAAAAAACAAGGTGGTCGTTATGAACAAAATGAACCGTTTCGCTAGTCAGAACACCCGTCTGAAGTCCCTGAAGAAGATCGCTGGGAGGCGAATCGGCGTTTTCCTGATTGGAAACGATGACATTCCGGTCTGCATCCAAAATATAGAAGCGGGAATGCGGGGTCGTTTCTACCTGGTTGATACAGTTTTGCAGGATGCTGAGCGTATTGAGAACCACGCACGAACCGATCCGCCGCTTTTGATGGGCATTTTTTCGAATATCCAAGATTGATTGATAATACGCAAAGTATGTGGTGTTATCATAGCTGTTGTACATGGAACCGGTAAAGCCGGATAAACTTTCGGGAAGGAGATTTTTCTTTATTTCGTCAGTGATAGAGAGAAATGGCTTTGGCGCAAGGGTAACACCGTCATCTTCCATGATCAGAATCGCCATATTCAAATTGTCCTGCGTAATGGAAAAAATGTAATTGGAAACAGCTCTTGAATATTCCAGACGGCTGAGAGGGGCATCGCTGACAAGAAAATCTTGTGTCGCACTGCTGGTAGAAGCAATTTTTGCAAAACGGATCATATCTTCCGCAGAGGTTTGGATGTTCTGAACCACTTGATTGATCGAATTTTGGACATAGGTTTCTTCCCTTTCGTGGATCAGATTCAAAACAAAAAAGTAATACCCCCAGCTTGCAGTGAAGCAGAGGGCAGCAATCGTAATGAGCATGAGAATCAGTTTGCTTTTTATGGAGTTAAACCTGTTAGCCATTTAGATGCCCTCCCTTTTGCCGGTATTCCGTAGGAGTAACCTTGAAAAACGCTTTAAACATCCCGGCAAAGTGATGGTAGTTACGGTATCCGACTGCATAAGCAATATCGACGACAGGTTGGTCCGTTGTGAGCAGCCTGTTTGCCGCGTCGTTCATTCGAAGCTGCGTGATATATTTGGAAAAGGTAAAGCCGGTAACAGTTTTAAATAACTCGCTGCAATAGGAATAGCTGAGGTTGAATGTTTGCGCAAGGGTCTGGAGGGAAAGCTCGGCGGTATAATTTTGCCGTACCTCTTCCAGCAATTTCTGGAAAGCGTCATTGGAACTCGCGGCGACACTCTGAATCAGGGGCATATCAGGGCTGGTCAGCAGAAGATCTGTCTGCAGCTTTTCGATCAAACGGTCGAGCCTGCCAGCGGAACGGTTGAAGTTTCCAACAGCCAGCCGGCAGTCCGAAATGGCTAACAGCCGATTGATTTCTTCTCCGACCGCGGAAGGAGAAGCCGTGCTGAAGATCAGTGCTTTTTGTTCCTCCAGAAAGAGCGCGGCAAAGTTCTCAAAGGGAAGAAAAAGCAGGCTCCGGCAAGAGGGCACCGAAGCTGCAATAACGGTAAGAGGTTCGCCGGTTTCTTTGATCCCCAATCGGGCAAGCGTATCTTCTTGTGTTTCAGGGGAGGACAATCGCGAGAGGAGAAGGGAACTGTTTTTAAGGCGGTTTTGATAAAGATACGGTTCGAGGCGCGTTAACAGGGCGGTGGATTCCGTGCTTTGCAGCGGCTTTAAGCAATAATCAAATGCGCCGAGTTGGATGGCCTGCTTCATATAAGCAAAATCCGAATAACCGCTGATCACAACGAATGCGGGGCAAACTTCCTGCTCCACGCGCCGTCGGATAATGTCAAGTCCCGACAGTCCCGGCATCCGGATATCGAGGAAAGCGGCATCAAAATAGCTGTTTTCAAGCTGGTGCATTGCTTCATAAGAATCACAGATGCTGGCTGTGGCAGCCATGTGATAGTCTTCTAACGGAAGAGACCGCGCGGAGGATAAAAGGGCCATTTTCTCATTATCCGCAAATAGGACTCGATACACATAAATATCCCCTTTCTATATAATGCACATATAATCCGCTGATTAATTCCTAAAAAAAGGCATATTGTTATCCGAAATGACTGTATTGTAAAGACATTATTAACATGATATCATAATTGTGTCGAATACGCAAGGTCAAACGTGAAAAACTTTACAGGAGGCTCGATACATGGCACCTGCTAAAACAGGAAAAAAATCTCTATGGGGACAGATTCAGAAGCACCGATGGGTGTATTTCTTTTTGCTGCCAGGCATTTTATATCTGATCATATTCAGCTATGTTCCAATGTATGGACTGACTTTGGCGTTTAAGGATTTTAAAATCAGCGCGGGAATCCTTGGAAGCCCCTGGTCCCAGCCGCTATATAAAAATTTTGTTACGATGATTGGCCAAAAGTCCTTTTGGGGGGCCTTTTTTAACACGTTCCGAATGGGATTCTGGTACATCCTGACCGGATTTCCAGGGCCGATTATTCTGGCGCTCCTTTTAAACGAATTGAAGGGAACCCGCTATAAAAAGGTGCTGCAGACGGTTTATACATTCCCGAATTTTCTCTCCTGGGTCATTATCGGCGGATTGATGACCACTCTGTTTTCTTCAGAAGGTTTCATCAACATGATTATCCGGATGTGCGGTGGAGAAACGTACAATTTTTTGACTGACACGGATTTGATTCGTCCTCTTCTCTATGCTACGAATGTCTGGAAAGGGGCGGGGTGGAGCGCGATTTTATATCTGGCGGCTATGGCCGGCATCAGTCCGGAGCTTTATGAAGCAGCTGAGGTTGACGGTGCTAATCGTTTCCACAAAATGCTGTATATTACCTGGCCGGGGGTCAGGCCCACCGCAGTCATTCTGCTCATCCTTGCATTCGGCGGCATTATGAATAACGGCTTTGATCAGATCTTGAACATGGTAAACCCCGTCGTACAGGATGCGGCCGAAAACATGGATACTTACATTTACCGCAAAACATTTCAGGACAAGCCCAATTACGGATTCAGCACCGCTATGGGCCTTGCAAAATCAGTCATTAACTTTGTGTTTCTTTTAGCTGCAAATAAAATTGCAAAACTTTTAGGGGAAGGTGGTGTAATGTAATGAAACAGAAGAGAACAAAGAAGATTGAGACCTTTGACATTATCAATATTTGTATTCTGACTGTGCTGATGTTTGTCGTGCTGATTCCGTTTTATCTAACGATTGTCCAGTCTTTTATGACCCAGCAGGAATACATCATGAACGGTAACACACTTTGGCCCACAGAACCCACGCTGGGGAATTACCGCGATATTTTTGTTGGCTCCACCATGATTCGCTCTTTCTGGAACAGCGTATTTTACACCGTTGTGGGCGTAATTTTCAGTATGGTTATTACGACAACGCTGGCATACGGTCTATCGAAAAAAGGATATCCTGGACGCGGCTTTTTTCAGAACATGGTCATTTTCACCATGTATTTCAGCGGCGGCCTGATTCCGTT
>CAKXAF010000064.1:0-6067 GCA_934869045.1 uncultured Nitrososphaerota archaeon
GATTACATCTGTGTGATGACCTATGACCTGAAATGCGGCTTTCATGCGCTTACAGGACATCACACCGCCCTTTATTCCTCCACCGGAGATGTGTTCCGCAACAGTTGCGACCAGGCTCTGCGGCTCTTCTGCGAAGCGGGCGTCCCTAAGGAGCAGCTGCTGATGGGGGCGGGCTTTTACTCCCGCAAATGGGAGGACATCCCAGACCGGAACCACGGCTTTCTTCAGATCGCAAAGACCGGCGGCGGGTACGGCCCGAATTACAGCGGCCTGGAGGAACTGGCCAAGGGGAAGGACGGCTTTGTCCGCTACTGGGATGAGGAAGCAAAGGCGCCCTGGCTTTTCGACGGTTCCACCTTTCTTTCCTACGATGATGGAGAGTCTGTCCGCTGCAAGTCGGAGTATGTGAAGTCGAACGGTTACGGTGGCATTTTTTACTGGGAGCACGGCTGTGATCCCAGTGGACGGCTGCTGGGAATCATGGCGGGAATTCTGAAGAAGTAAAAAGGTATTTCCAAAAAGCGCGGGAGGTGCGCATCGCATCTTCTTCGCAGCCTTTTTGATCTGGAGCCATATGGAGAAAACAGGAGGACGGCAATATTCCAGGTGTTTGCGAGAAGCGCTTGAGACAGGCGCAAGTCATTGCGTGCAAGAGCACATTCCCAAAAAAAACTCGCAATTTCGCCGTTAATCGGTAAGTTTGCTAAAAAAGACTTGCGAACAGGCCGCAAGTCTGTTACTCTAATGATAAGGGAGAAACCAGCCGGCCGCACGGCCTTTCCTGGTAAGGCGGAAAAATACGGACTGATGGGGAGAAAAAAGATTGATGGAAAGCAGACCGTATCGGAAGGGGTACTATTTGGAAGTGGACGGCGGTCCCGGAGATGGGAGGGAAGGCGTTTGAAACGGCATATCTGGCGCCGCGTGGGAAGAATTTGGGGGTTCCGGCTGAAAAGTCCGTATGTGAATTCCCTGTTCCTCAGGCTGATGCTGCTAACGGCCGTCATCACATTTGCGTCCGTTTTTCTGGCAAGCCTTCTGCCGTTTGCCTATTTGAGCACAGAGCTGCGGGCAGACATTGAAAATTATAACAACCAGCGGCTGCTCCATGTGAAAAATACAGCGGACAGCACGGTATTTGCACCGGTGATGTCCGCCTTTTCGGACATCGTCCTGACGGATCAGGTGTCGCAGGCGCCGGGCTTTGCCAGCGCCGCCGGAGAGGTTAAGCCGTCGGGTCTTTACGCGGTCCATGGACTTCTTCAGAAAAAGACCGCCCAGTATCCTCTGGCGGATATCGCGCTGTACAATCCGGGAGGCCGCGTACTGCTGTCAGCTACCTATGGAGTCACCTATCTGACCGGGACGGCGGTGGGGCTGACCGGCGACGTTTCCTGGCTCGGGGAGATCAGCAGGATTTCCGCAGGGACCCGGGCGGCGGTTTGGCTGGAGCCCCGGGCCTTTCCGGATGGGAGCAGGCAGTCCGGTGAAGCAAGCCTGCTTTCGCTGATCGCGCCGCTTAATTCCGGGGAGCGCAGCGGGCTTTACGCCTGTCTGAGCCTCAGCGATACCGTATTGAGACAGGCGATGGACACGGCCGGGCGGAGCGCGGATGCCGCTTATTTCATGGTTTCGCCGGAGGGGAATGCCATCGCAGGACAGCCGGAGGAAGAAATTCTGGAGGGCTTGCGGGAACGCTCCGGCGAACTTTTTACAACACTGGGCGACACGCCGCAGTCTTTCTCCCTGGGCGGGATCATGGTGACAGTGGTACGATCGGATTATAATCAATGGCTGTACGTGATGTGTCTGCCGGAATCCACCTATTATCAGAAGAGCAGCCTGTTCCAGCGCAATGTCCTGCTGGCCTGTCTGGCGGTGTTTGGAGGGATGCTTCTGGTTTGCGCGGCATTCGCTATAAAGATTAGCTATCCCTTTGGGAAGCTGGCGGAAAGCATACGCTCGGCAGGATTCGGGCAGCGGACCAGGGCCCAGGACGTTTTTGGCGGGCTGGAAGAGGCCTTTACCGAGCTGCTGGAGGAAAAGGACGTCCAGGCACAGCTCATCCATGGGAACCGCGAGTTGGTGTCTCGCAGCTTTTTTTCTCATCTGCTGCAGGGAAAGCCGATGCCCGCGGCGGACCGGGAGGCGTATCTGCAGTTTTTGAGGCCGTATTATCCGGGTTTGTTGTTTACCGTGTGCTGCATCCGACCGGAAGGGGGAGCTTCTTTGCCGGATGCGGGGAGGATCTTGGAAGAGCGGCGGCCGGAAGGAACGGTGCTGACCTGTCTGGAGTGCGATGGAGGCGGGGTGATGGCGGTCATCTGCAGCGCCGACGATCCGGAGAAGCTGGCGTGTTGGTTCGAGGAAGTGCTGAGAGGGCCGCTTTTGGAAAAATGCTGCGGGGCAATGGGGGATCCCTGCGCCGAGATGGGGGATATCGGCATTCCCTACCGACAGGCGCTGAGCGCGTTACAATACGGGGCGTATTTTCCGGACAAATCCTTTTACCGATATGAGGAGACAAGCAGCTGGGACCAGAATACGAATATCGACCGCAGGCGGATGGATGATTTTCTGGAACAGCTGGCGGTTTGCAATTCAGCGGATGCGGCGGCCTGTTTGGAAGAGCTGCGGCGGCTGATCTGCGAAACACCTCTTTCCTGGCAAAGCTGCACACAGATTGTGGGGGAGGCGCTGCTGGCTTTGGAAAAGGTGGCGGAGAACAATCATGTCGATTTGAGTGAGCTGTTTACGGTTTCTCTGCCGGATCAGCTGGGGCAGCTTTTTTATCTGGACGAGATGTTTCGGGCGCTGGAGGATGCGGCAGAAGCGATCCTCCGCCACATCCAGCGGGAATCCGCGCCGGCGTCCGCGCAGTATGCGGAACAGGCGGCGGGATTTATCGAGGAGCATTATCAAAACGATATTTCCATCCAGGACATCGCCGACGAGCTTGGCATCAGCCGGTATCACCTTTGTCGGGTGTTCAAGGAGAGCCGGGGTGAAACCCTGCTGGAATACATTGCGGAGGTCCGGATGGAGCGCGCAAAACGGCTGCTGGAGGAGACGGAACTTTCGGTCGGCGAGGTCGCCCGGCAGGTCGGATTCAACAACGTTACATATTTTCACAAGCGGTTTAAGCAGAGTTTTGGTATCACGCCCAGCCAGCTCCGCAGAGGCTGAATAAGCGAGGCCCGGCATATCCTGTGCGGTATGCCGGGCCTTTTCCGGCTTGTGAACGATCTTGCGGATGAAAAAGTGTATGGGAGCAAAATTGTTTATGGGGAAAATCGCAAAATCCTTTAGGAATCGCAAATATTTTGATTTGATTTCTCTGCATTCTTGTGCAAGAATAAAACTGTCGATTCCGCACAAGAAACGAAAAGAAGCGGAACGAAAACTATCTTCTTTTGCAAGGGGGAATCCTTTTGGAAAAGGCCGCTGATGCCCGGGGGGCGCCAATCCATTCCCAAAAAAGGGAAAACGGATTGGTCCGCACGGTGAAAGCCTATGGCAGGCAATATCAACTGGTGCTGATGTTTCTGCCGGCGGTGATCACAATCGCACTGTTTTCCTATGCACCGATGTACGGACTGACCATCGCGTTTAAGGACTACGCTCTGCTGGAGGGAATCCACGGAAGCCCGTGGGTGGGGCTTGAAAACTTTCGGAAGCTGCTGACCGCCCCCAGCTTTGCCGAGGTTTTTCGGAATACGGTCACGATCAGCTTCCTGCGGATCCTTTTTGGCTTTCCAGCGCCGGTGTTGTTGGCGCTGCTCCTGAATGAAGTCGGAAATGTCCGGTTCAAGAAGATGGTGCAGACCATCAGCTATCTTCCGCACTTTCTTTCCTGGGTGGTGCTGGCGGGAATTCTGATCCAGATCCTCTCGCCCTCCAGCGGGCTCGTCAATCAGATCATCGTCATGTTCGGGGGGACTCCCGTTTATTTCGTCGCAGATCCCCGCTGTTTTGTACCAATGCTGATTGTGACGGGAATCTGGAAGGAGGTGGGGTGGGGCACCATCGTCTATCTGGCCGCCATCACGTCCATCAGCCCGGAACTGTATGAAGCTGCTACCATCGACGGCGCAGGCCGGTTCCAGAAGATGCTGCACATTACGCTGCCCGCCATTCGGCCGGTGGTGTCCATTATGTTCATTCTGAACAGCGGCAACCTGATTAATGCGGGATTTGATCAGATATACAATCTGTATAATCCAGCGGTTTACAAGGTTGCGGATATCCTGGATACCTACGTATACCGTCGGGGGCTTATCGACATGAAGTACAGCTTTTCCGCTGCGGCGGGGCTTTTTAAGAATGTCATTTCCTTCGCGCTGGTGCTGACCACCAACGGGCTGGTTAAGGCGATCAGCGGAAAAGAAAACGGGATCTGGTGAGGAGGGAAGAAAATGGTTTTGCGGCAAAAAACAGGCCGGCGCGCCCGCATCCGGAAAAGCCCGGGAAGCTGGGTTTTTGACATCTGCAACTATCTGCTGCTCACATTGTTCTGCCTGACGGTACTGCTTCCGTTCTGGTATCTGCTGGTGCTTTCCTTTGACAAATTCGGCAATGTGACAGCACAGGATTTCTTCCTCTGGCCCCGGGAGTTCACCCTGGACAACTACAAGGCGGTGGTGGAAAATCCCTACATATGGCAGGGGTACGGAAACACCATCCTGCGGACGGTGGCGGGGACGTTCCTCTCCCTGATCTGTACGGCCATGGCGGCTTACGCCCTGTCGAAGGACAGCTTTCCCAACCGGAAATTCTGGTCCTTTTTCGTGGTGTTCACGATGTTCTTCAGCGGGGGGCTGATCCCGACCTACCTTTGGATCCGGGATCTGGGGCTGCTGGACAACCGGCTGGTGCTGATTCTGCCAGGACTGGTGGGTGCTTATAACCTGGTTTTGATCCGTAACTTCTTCAAACAGATGCCTCCGGAGCTGGAGGAAAGCGCCCGCATCGACGGGGCCGGCGATTTCCGTGCGTTTGTGAGCATTGTTCTGCCGGTATCCAAGCCCATTCTTGCGACGGTGGCGCTCTGGCTGGCTGTGGGGCACTGGAACGCATGGTTCGACTGCCTGGTTTACATTCGAGACACCCGGAAATACGTGCTGCAGATTATTTTGCAGCGGATCGTCATTGAGGGCACGATCCAGAACATCTCCACCACGGAGCAGATGACCCAGGAATTCAACGCACGGCCGGAAATGGTCAAGGCCGCCTGCATCTATTTTACGACGCTGCCCATTCTCTGTGCATATCCGTTTTTACAGAAATATTTTGTCAAAGGCATCTATGTCGGCTCTCTGAAGGGCTGACGGAGACAAGGGATTGGAGGCCGCAGGCCTATAGTATGAATAGACGAAAGGAAGAACGCAGATGAAAAATCAAAAGTTATTGGCACTGGCACTGGCACTGACAATGGCAGCCGGAACCTTTGGGGGATGCGGTTCCGGAAACGGAAACGGTACGTCCGGAGATAGCTCCGTTCCGTCCTCCCAGAGCTCCGACCAGGAGAAGAAAAACAGCGGTGAGGAAGAACGGTATCATTATGTGATCGTCCAGCATCTGAACGGGACGTTAGACGAGGATGCGCCGATGGTGGAATACTGGGAGGAGCAGTTTGGCGTGGATTTTACCATTGAGGGAGTGGAGCAGAGCAAAATAAATGAACTGATGTCCCTGCGGTTCGCCTCCGGCGATATCCCGGATGTGATCACCAATTTGGGATACGCTACATTCTATGACCTGGTCAACCAGAAAATCGCCGGGACCTGGACGGAGGAATTTATGCGGGAGCATGCGCCGGACATTGCCGCCTATCTCGACGAGCTGGGCCCTGATGCCTGGGCAGCCGCAAAGCATGAAAACGGCGAGATGTTTACCACTCCAGGCATTAATCCCAGCTACATGTACGGAAACGCTATTATCTGGCGGGATTCCTGGCTGGAGGCGGTCGGAGAGGAAATTCCCCGCACGCTGGCCGATGCGGAGCGGGTATTCTACAAATTCGCCAATGACGATCCGGATGGAAATGGGGTGAAGGACACTTATGCCC
>CAKXAF010000064.1:6077-10468 GCA_934869045.1 uncultured Nitrososphaerota archaeon
AGGTATACGGCGCATATGGCGTCCCGCTGGATATCTGGATTGAGGGGGACGACGGTAAGCTGGTGTATTCCAGCGTAGCGCCGGGGATGAAGGACGCCCTGGCGGCGCTGGCCCGCTACTATGCAGATGGCGTTTTGGATCCGGAATTCATCACCGGACAGAACAAGGGGGATTACGTTCATCTGGATCACGCTTTCTGCCAGGGGCGGATCGGATTTACCAATAAGGCTACCTATGGGCACTGGTACAGTCCAAGCTATCTGGAGTATCCCGGTGCGAAGGCTCTGGTCAATCTGGAGCTGTTTTTGCAGAACTATCCGGACGAGACCTTCTCCTATGGCTATCCGCTGGAAGGACCTGACGGAGATAAATATAGCGGTGTTACCTCCTATGCCTTCTGGAGCTGCTACTCCAAGGCGATGACGGACGATGCCGGAAAATTCGGAAAATTCCTGGAGATCTTCCAGAAAACCGGCGGCTTTACCGATACCAACGACTATCTGACCACACTGATGGGAATGGAAGGAACCCATTGGGAATATGATGAATACGGCGTGCCCCAGATACTGGAGGGGGTGGATACGGTGGCTATCGGCGCACAGAACAGCTTTGTTTTCGGCAATAACCACCATGTTCAGGAGGTCACGAATCCGCTCCTGGCTAAGCTTCGCAATGAGATCTACTCCGATACGGACCGGTATGCCATGTGGCCCAACTACATTCTGGCCCCCCTGCCGTCTTCGGCGGACTATCAGGCCGAGTGCCAGAAGCTCATCGACGAGGGCTTTATCAGCATCATCACAGGAGAAAAGCCGTTGGATTATTTCGATGAGATCGTCGAGCAGTGGTACGCCATCGGCGGCCAGACCCTGACGGACGAAGCAAATGCCTGACCCTGCTGCCCGCCTCGCTTGCGAGGCGGGCAAAAGCCATATCATCAGAGGAGGAAAGTGAGTATGGAACGAATTCAAGCGCGCCCCTATTCAATGGGGACGCCCTTCCAGAAGGGGAGGCCGGTGTATTTTGCAGCCTCCAAAGAGGCGCACGGTTTTGCTCAGGAACTGGCAGGGATGGCGGGAAACGGGGCTGCCGTACTGGAGGATCCGAGCCCTGATCTGCTTCGGAAGGCGGACGGACCGGTTATTCTGCTGGGAAATCTGTCAGACAACCGCTGTGTGAAGGAGCTTTACTACCAGCACCTGCTGTTCACCGACCGGACATACCCCGGGCCGGGAGGATATGAGCTGAGAACTCTGCTGGATCCCTTTGCCACCGGCTTCAACGTTCTGCACGCCGGGTATTCCGACGAGGCGGGGCTGGAAAAAGCCGCCGCGTCGCTTAAGGAAAAACTTACGGCGGAAGGCTGCCCTTATCTCTGTGAGATCCGGGCCGTGCGGTATCCCTTTGATCCCATCCAGGCGGAATATTTCCAGAGTCAGGTCTGCGATCCGGAGGATCCAACGGCCTACTACACCGCGCCTATTGATCAGAAGGGGTTTACCGCCTATTTTACCGGGGATGAGGATTCCCGCCGGGAATATAACAGCGCCTGGCAGATCATTCTGCGCCAGGATAACGACGAGGATCTCCACCTGAAACTGAAGACCCGGGTGTCGGCCTGGAGGTTGATGGAGATGACGGGCATGCTGGATGGGAGCCTGCGGGAGGACGCGGAAAACCTCTTTTACCGCTGGGTGGAGAGCCGGGAGGGGCTGGCCCGGATTGACCATCCGGCCTATCAGCTTCCCGGGTATCCCCGGCAGAACCACGGGCTGCTTCCGGCCATGGGGATCCGTTGGCTGGCGGACTTCTTCCAGCGGTACCACCCGGAGCTGGAACGGCCTCGAGTCTGGCGGGAGATGGCGGATAAGGTTTTTTCCGTCTATCAGCATGGGAACTGGAAGCCTATCTGCGACGGGCTCTGTCATGGGTGGAGTATGTCCCAGCCGGTGTTGGCGGAATATGGGCTGTACGACAAGGGGCACGGCTACTTTGCCGCCGGGGGGGCGCGAAAAGCGGCGGAATGCGCCATTGCAGTATTGAATAATGAAGGGTGGATGCCATCTTCCGGCGATTCCCAGCTGACGCGGGCGTTCCAGGGCACCCTCCTGGCTGCGGCGGCGGAATACTATCGGGACGGGCGGTATCTCTTCGCCCGGAACATGGCCCCGCTTTGGCGGCAGGGGAATCTGGACTGGACCAGCTACCTTTCCAGGAGCTTTGACATAGGGCTGGAGCCGGTGCTTCCCGAGGACCACATCGGCGTAAAGGTGGTCCCGATGGATCCCCTGGTGTACCATGCCTGGGAGAGCTTTTCGGATGCAGACGGAACAAGGGGGCCGTCCACACGCCCGCCCGAGGCGCCGCTGGAGAAGTGCTTTGACAAGCTGGCCTACCGCAGCGGTTTCGGTATACAGGACGAGTATCTGCTCCTTGACGGGCTGGGGGGAGGCTCCCACTCCTACGACGACGCTATGAGCATTGTGGATTACGAAAAATTTGGGGTAGACTTTGTTGTGGCGGAAGACGACCTGCTGAACAACGAAGCGGAAAACCACTCTATGGTGACGGTCATCCGCAACGGGGAATATGAGAAAATCCCCTCCTTCCCTGCGCTGGAAGAGGTGAGGCAGGACCCGGACGGAAGCGTGTATCTTTCCATGGAACTGAAAAACTGTGCGGGGACAAACTGGCGGCGGGAGATTTTCCGGATTCCGGAGGTCGGATTGGTCGTGCAGGACACGGTGACTGCATGGGATGAGGGACTTTACCGTGTAACCTCCCGTCTGCGGACGCCGGGGAGGGCCGGCCTGGAGGGAGAGCGCCTGCTGAGCCGCCGGGTCAACGGAGCAGGAGAGACGGTGTGGTTCCAGGTGGCGGCGGCGGCCTCCACGCCCTGCCGCTACAGCGCTGTGGAAAAGCCCATTGCCAACCCGCGTATCCGGCTGGATGACAAATACGGGCGGGAGCGGTTCTCCCAGATGCGGACAGACTACTTTTTTGACCAGCGCTACCGGCTGGCAGAGGATGAATTCTGCTTGACGTCCTATGAGCAGGAGATGATTCTGGAATTGCGGCCCGGGGAGAAGGTGTGCTTTACCAATCTGCTTTGTCCGTCCAGGGAGCAGGTTTCGGCGGAGCTGCTGGTCCGGGACGGCAAAATCTGGGCGGCGGTTGATGGACGGATGCAGCCTACGCCGTTTGCGGCCTATCCTTTCTGGCAGAAAACCGGGGAGCCCCTTTACCCGCCGGCCCCGGCGGAACAGGCGGCAGGATTTCACGCAGAAGTCAGCTGTCTCAAGGCGTTGGACGGCGGGGAAGCCGCCGTGGGACTGCGGGATGGACGGCTGCTCCTGCTGAAAAACGGCGGAAAATGGACAGAAGCTGTGAAAATGGAAGGGGAAGTCCACGATGTTCTTCTTTATAATGGTAAACGATTCGCGGCCTTTGGAGAACGCAGCCTTGCCTGCTTTGGAATGGACGGAAGCCTTCTCTGGCAGAAGGAGATGCAGCGGGAAGCAACCGTCTATCCCTGGTGGGAGCTTTCTGCGCCGGTTCCGCTGTCGCTGCGGGTGGTCTGGTATCGGGGCAGGGAGGCGCTGGCAGCCGGATGCGGAGATGACAGCTTGAAATTCTTTGATTTCGACGGCACGTTGCTGGAGAGCTTTTATTTTTACATTGCGGTGCCGGACAGGATCGAGCTTTTGGACGTCAACGGTGACGGAAGAAAGGAGATCGTGGCAGGAGGCGGGCGTCTTGCATGCCGGTCAAACGTTCAGGTGCTCAACGACCGGCTGGAGATCCTCCATGAATTCGGCAGCGAGGGCTGGACCAGCCATGTGACCTGCCTGCGCTGCTTCTCAATTGACGGCTGCCCGGCGGTAGCGATGGGAGTCAACCATCGGAGCAATCTGAAACTGTTTCGCTTTGAAAACGGCAAGGATAACTGCCTGATCAATCGGGCGGTTGCAGGTGCGGTGACAGACGCAGTATATCTGTCAGATGCCGGGGTGCTTGTGGGGTGTACGGCAGGAAAGTCGGTACTGGCATATGGACTGGACGGGAGGCAGCGCTGGGTCCGCTACTGCAGGAGCGGGGTTGTAAGACTGCTGGAAAGGCCGGAAGGGGTTTTGGCTGTTGCGGAAGACGGAGAATTGACCCTCTTTTCCGCGGAGGGAGGGATTTTGGAGAAATGGGATGCAGGGCGTCCTGTCAGCCAGGTGCTGGAAACCGGAGAAGAAACGTTTCTGCTGTCCGGACAGGAACTGTGGCGGCTGGAGCTGTGAAAGCTGAGTTTTCTTTTAGGCTTGTTGGATAGGTTTTTAAACGCCATAAGGAAAAGGGAACCCTTTTAAGGGTTCCCTTTTCGCTTGCTTCTATTTTTTCCAAAG
>CAKXAF010000065.1:0-9382 GCA_934869045.1 uncultured Nitrososphaerota archaeon
TTTCCGGTTTGGCAGAGAAAATGAAGGATCACCGCAGCCTGCTCCTGGAGCGGGGGGTTTTCCTCAGCTGGGAGGAGGAATTCGTCTGGCCCTCCATGAAAAATCCCTATGTTTCCGATGAGGGCATCTGCCAGGGGACCCGGGGTATGCTGGGCATTCTGGCGGATGGAACCGTCGTCCCCTGCTGTCTGGACGCCAACGGGGAAGCTCCCCTGGGCAACGTGTTCCGGGAGCCCCTGTCCGGCATCCTGGAGAGTGAGTACTTCACTCGGATCTCCCGAAACTTTGACCAGCGCCACGTCACGCTTCCCCTGTGCCGGCACTGCTCCTACCGCAGCCGCTTTGACAAATTGCGCCGCCTTGGAGAGGGGGACGAACCCGGGGCGGAGGAATAGGAACCGCTGGAATAAGCTGCTTTTGCAGCAGCATCGCCGCTGGATGGATCTCGGAACGGACTCCCTCCGGCGGCGGTGATGTTTCATGGATATTCCGCAAGAAATCTCAAGTTTTTTCAACGAATGGAGAGAAAGAACTTGACAAAATGCTTTTGCACTGCTAAGCTTTAAACTATAAAAGCAAAGGGGCGTTTTTTATGATCATACAAGTGATCGGCCTGGGACTTATCGGCGGTTCCCTGTGCAAAACCATAAAAAAGCGGACTTCTCACACCGTATGGGGAATGGACCGGGATCCGGCGGCCGTGCAGAAGGCGCAAGCGGCCGCCGCCATCGATGCCGCCGGAACGACAGAGACCCTGTCAGAGGCTGACCTATCCATCGTCTGCCTGTATCCCGAGGAGACGGTTTCTTTCCTGCTAGAGCACCGGAACCATTTCCGGCAAGGCGGGCTGGTCATCGATGTCTGCGGCGTGAAGGGGGCTGTTATCTCCGCCGCGGCCGGACCGCTCCGGGACAGCGGGGTCCGCTTTGTCGGGTGCCACCCCATGGCAGGGCGGGAATTCTCCGGCTTCGCTTATGCCAGGGATGACCTCTTTGACGGCGCGTCTTTTATTCTGACTCCCGTGGAAGAAACCGATCCTGCCGCCGTGGAGGAGGTTCGCTCCTTTGCCCGCAGCCTGGGATTTGGGAAGACGGTGCTCTCCACCCCGGAAGAGCATGACCGGATCATTGCGGCAACCTCGCAGCTGGCCCATGTGGTGTCCAATGCCTATATCAAAAGCCCCACGCTGCGGCATCAGGCTGGATTCAGCGCGGGAAGCTATCAGGATCTGACGCGGGTGGCGAAGCTCAGCGAGGAGATGTGGACGTCGCTGTTCCTTCTGAATCGCGAGGCCCTCCTTTACGAGGTGGACACGATCATCGGGAGCCTTGCCCAGTATCGGGACGCCCTGGACGCAGGAGATGCAGCCGGCCTGAAGGCGCTGCTGCGGGAAGGACGCGAGCTCAAGGAGGAGGATCTGGAGCGGACGGCGGCACGAAATCAGCCGCCGGCGAATCCGCAGGCAGGCTGACGGCAGGCCCGTAAAAAAGGAAGCAAAGAGGACATGCCTGCCTCCTTGCTTCCTTGTTTTTTAAAACCCGCCGCGGTTCATGAAAAAATCCCGCGTGGACAGGGCGGCCCCGGCCAGAAAAAGATCCGGGCCCCGCATTTGGCTGCAGGATACGGAATAGCCCAGTTCCGCAAGGCGTTCCTCAGCAGATGCGGCCAGCTTGGTAAAAAGTGCATCTGCTCCCTCCGGACCCTCCAAAAGGACAACGCGCCCCGGGTCAAAAAGCTGGACTGCCGCATGGATTGCGGCCAGCCGGTTTTGCAGGAATTCTTCCACGGCTGCGCGGACGGGCGGGTCCAGCGGGGAATTTTCCGGGCTGCGCAGTTCCGGGAGGATACGGGCCGGATTTCCGCCGGCGGCAACCCACAGCTCCGGGGTGTTCTGTTCGGAAAACAGCAGCCGGCATTTTTCCAGCAACGTTTCCAGCGCAGTGTTCTCGGGCATGGATGCGGCTTTTCCGTGTACGCCCCGATAAAGCTCGGCGCCAAGAAGAGGGGTACAGGCGAGCCGCTCTCCGCAGCGGAATACCAGGAGATCTGTGCAGGACTGCTCTTCGGCCTGCCAGTAGTCACATTCTGCCACAGCGGCGCCCTCCGTGACGCTTCCGAAGGTCATAGGCAGCGCCGCAAAAGCTGACAACCGTTTTTGCAGCGGCGACCAGTCGATCCGGCCGTTGACAGCGCCAATGCCGAAGGCGTCCCAATAGGCGGGCGCCACGCAGACGCCCAGGCCGGTAATCTGCGCGGGCGTCAAATCGTTTTTATAGAGGAGCTCCCGATATAATTTTTCAATTACAGTCAGGATGCTGTCCGCCGTCTCGCCGGACGGAATGGGGACAGCGTGTTTTTCCACCGGTTCACCATGGAGGGTACAAAGACCAAAAAAGAGGCTGCCTCCATCTAAAACCAGGCCCATATCCATTTTATAGGTGGGATTGATATCCAGCAGAATCTTTTTGCGGCCCCTGGAAAGCTTGGCGCTTTTGGGCGCCTGCTCTCCTTTCTCGTATAAAACCCCCTGTTCGATCATTTCATTGGTAATGATGGTGACAGCGGCCTTTGTTATGGCGATTTTCCGAGCAATGTCAATTCGTGAGGTAGGCCCGCTGCTGCGCAGCAGACGGATAATCTGCATCCGATTTTGGCGTTTCAGATCCAGCTTACTAATGCCGTTGGTGACCATGCGACCCCACCTTTCTGTTAAAAACGGACCCAAACCCGGCGTTTGTCCGAGGCATATGGCAGTCCATGCCTTTTAGTATAGCAAACAACGCCAAAAAAGTATCCCGGAAGCTGTTAGTTTTTCATGAATAAATCGTGTATAGCTTCTGCAGGGGGGATGGAGCAGCGGGATGGCAAACGTACAGGCGTTTTGCCGGATCTGTGAGAAAAGATCCTCCCTCTTCGAAAAAACAGCCAGCCCTATTTCGGGCCGGCTGTTTTGCGGGCGATATGCTGGGATCAAGTGCGGGGCCTGAATGGGCACTCTGTTAGGCGGAGCATGGTTGGCAGGGGAAGGCCCGGATGCAGCCAGCCCTGCCGGGGGTGTGAGCGGTATTGGGCTGGTCAGTTTATGGTCAGCGTTTGGGTATAGCCGGGAAGATACGAGCGCTCCGGATTAGACCCCCGTTTGGGTCACTCTTTGATTGCCCCGATCATAACACCTTGGGTAAAATATTTTTGCAGGAAGGGATATACGCAGAGGATGGGCAGGATGACTACGATGATGGTGGCATACTTGGTCTGCATGGCCTGCAGAGTCAGCTCCAGCGCGTCTGCTCCGCCTTCAGCCATGAGGTCCTGTTCCAGGACCAGCAGTTTGACTAGGAACATCTGAAGGGGCTGCTTTTTGATGTCCGGAATATAGAGCAGCGCGTTAAAATAGCTGTTCCAATGGCCGACGGCGTAAAACAGTGTTAACACCGCAATGATGGGCATGGAGAGCGGGACGATGATTTTCCGGAGGATCGTGGCCTCGGTGGCTCCGTCGATGGAAGCGGATTCCACCAGGCTGTCGGGCAGTCCGGAGAAGTAGGTCCGGGCGAGGAACAGATTGTATGCGCTGATCGCGCCCGGGAGGATCAATGCCCATCGGGTATTGTAAAGCCCCAGATTTTTTATCAAAAGGAAATTGGGGATCATGCCGCCGCTGAAGAGCATGGTGAACACGACAAGCATGGAGATGGTATTTCTCCCCCAGAACTGTTTGCGGGAAAGCGGGTAGGCCATCATGCAGGTCATAAAGACGTTGAGGATGGTGCCGGCGATGGTGTAGAAGAGGGTATTGCCGTAAGCAGTCCAGATGGCGGGATCGGCAAACACCTTTTCGTAGGAATGCAGATTCAGGCCTTTCGGGAAAAGCCAGACTTCCTGACGGAGCACAGCACCCTGGTCGCTTAACGACATGCTGAGCACGTAAAGGAACGGGTACAGGGTGACGATAAAGGCGGCCAGCATGATGATGACGGTGATGATGTACAAAATCCGGTCGGAGACCGCCTCTTTGATTCGATTCGCCCGCCGGGAACGCAGATTTTCAGTCATAGCCTTTTCCCCCTTACCAAAGCGAGACTTCAGAAACCCGGCGGCTGATTTTGTTGACGAGGAACATCAGCGTGAGGTTTATGACGGAGTTGAACAGTCCTACGGCGGTGCTGAAGCTGAACTGCGCATCCAGAACACCGCGCCGGTATACATAGGTGGAGATAACGTCTGCCGTCTCATAGGTTGCCGGGGAATAGAGCAGGTTCACCTTTTCAAAGCCGACGTTCATGATTCCGCCGAAATTCAGGATCAGCATGATGATGGCAGTGGGCAGGATGCACGGCAGGGTGATGCGGAACATGATTTGGATCCGTTTGGCGCCATCGATGCGGGCGGCCTCGTAGAGCTGCGGGTCCACCGCGGAGATGGCGGATAGATAGATGATGGAGTTGTAGCCGAAATCTTGCCAAATGCCGGAGGCCACATAGATAGTCCGGAACCAGGACGGTTCACTGAGAAAATTGATGGGAGTGCCGCCCAGCGCTTTGATCATGGTGTTGACAATTCCGTCGTAGGGGTTCAGAAAGCTCTGCACCATACCGACCAGAACAACCACGGATATAAAGTGGGGAAGATAGCTGACCGTTTGCACCAGCTTTTTAAAGGGGCCGTTTTTCAGCTCGTTGAGAAACAGCGCAAACAAAATGGGAATGGGAAACCCCCACAGCAAGCCATAGACGCTGATCAGGATGGTGTTGCGCATCAGCCGCCCAAAATACGGGGAGCGAAAGAAATCCAGAAAATACCGGAAGCCCACCCAGTTGCTTCCGAAAATCCCCTTTGCCGGCCGGTAGTCCTCAAAAGCGATTAGGACGCCGCCCATGGGGACGTAGGAAAAGATGATGAAAAAAATCAGCCCGGGAAGAACCAGCGCCCACAGCATCCGGTCACGCTTTATATAGTAAAACGCCTGTTGCAGCCAGCTTCTGCTTTTTTCTGCAGCTGGTGAGTCAATGGTTTTTGTCATGTTATGCCTCCATCTTAGCCAAAATGCCGTTTTGTTTCCGCAATTTTCCTGCTCCGGAAAAGAGGAGCCGCAGCTCTTCCAGCTTGATGGATGGCCTGCTGAAAGGGCCGCGGCCAATGAAGCAAAGAATTATTTGGAGGCGGCCAGATAACGGTCGTACTGTGCCTGACGGACTTCAATCACCTTGTCAAGACCCATATTTTCGATGTCTTTGACGAACTTGTCAAAGTTGTCCAGGCTCTCCTGGCCCATGACAAATTTGATCATCATCTCTTTTACATGGGTTTCGATATCGGTCATGTACTGGCCCATGACAGACTGTTCCTCCTCAGACATCAGCATCCGGCGGGGAAAAGCCTGGGTCAGGTAGGGGCGCATGTTATCTGCAGCTTCTGCCGCCAGGGGATCGTCCTGGTCGTGGATGACGCCGTGGGACCAATAGCCGTTCAGGGAGCGGGTGAAGGGGAAGTAGGGCATACCGCCCAGAGAACGGATGACCGCATTCATACCCATATCCGGGTTGTCCAGCGCGTAGGAGGTGTACTGGGGAATACCATCGCTGCCGAGTTCGTAACTCAGGCCCTCAATGCCGTACATCATGCCATAAACGGCGGACTGGCTGGCGTAGCAGTAGTCGATGAATTTAAACTTGGTGTCCAGGTCCTTACAGTCTTTAGAGAAGCCCCAGGTCAAAACGGTGGGGCCGCCGATTACCACGCCGGAAGGTTCGGAGCCGGCGTCTTTCCGCGGCGGGGTGGGGACCGCCACATACTGGCCGTCAATATTGCTGCTCGCCAGGAGCTTGTTGTAGGTGGTGATATAGTTGGCCAGGCCGGAGGTGCTGCCAACCTGGTCCAGGCTCATTTGCTTGGTCGTCGTGTCCGAGGTAGTGCTGGCGTAGTCCTGGTTGAAAAGCCCCTCGGAATAGCATTTGTTGGCCCAGGTGAGGAATTCCTTCATTTCCGGCTGCACGTAGCCATACTGCACCTTCCCGCTGCCATCAACCATCCAGCCGATGGAGTCGACATTGGTATTCAGGCCGTAGGCGTCGCCGAAGGTTTCCTCGATGCTGCGTTTCGGTTGGATCTGGAAGGGGATTTCGTCCCGCTGGCCGTTGCCGTTGGCGTCGTTTTCCAGGAAGGTCTTCCAGCAGGCGTACCAGTCGTCCAGGGTTTCAGGCATATCCAGATGGAATTTTTCCAGCCAGTCCTGCCGGATCATCCAGCAGCCGGGGTCGGTCAAATAGCTGCCGGCAGTGTCGCTGGTGAAGAAATACACTTCCCCGTCGGTTCCCGTTACGAAGGGCTTAATGTAGGGGTTGGCCTCATAGCACTGTTTGGTGTAGTAGCCGTATTTTTCCAGCTGCTCAGTGATGGGAATGATCAGGCCGTCGTTTACGTAGCGCATCGGGGCCCCGTCCGGAACGTCGATAAAGTCGGCAAGATCCACACCGGCGGCCAACTGGGTCTGGATGACGTCGTTGTAATCGCTGCTGGGAGTGACGCGCCAGTCGATCTTGACGCCGGTTTCTTCCTCAAGCTTCGTCCAGACCGGGAGACCGTCCGTGTAGGAATAGCCTTTGACCTTGCAGTCCGGGGAAGAGATGGAGATGGTGACGGAGCCATCGGTCACCAGGGGCAGAGAATAAGGCCCATCCTCATCCTTCGGAGTGCTTGATGTTTCAGGTGCGCTGGACGAAACGGCTGTTTCGGAACTGCTGGGTTCGTTTTGAGAACTGCTGCCCTGGTCTCCGCAGGCTGCGAGAAGCAGGGACGCCGCCAGAAATGCGATGAGGGTCCGTTGGGCAATGTGCTTTTTCATTCTGTTGTCCTCCTTTAAATATCGGGTAATTCCGTTTCGAAAAGGGTTTCAAAACGGGCTGAAGAAATGCCTGGACTTTAAACCAGGGCATCTACATCCACCATATCCTTTACCTGGATGGGTTTTCCGGTTCGGATGCTTTCGTTGGCGCTGATCCCGATCAGAGCTGACATCGCGCCTTCCCGGGAGCCCGCATGCTGATGGAGCGGGGTAGGATCGGTTCCTCTTAGCAGCGCCTCAAGAATGCGCTCATCCGCACCGCCGTGGTTTCCCTGCCGGGGAGGAATATCGTAAGCAATCCGGTCGCCCTGGCGGGTGTAGACCCGGATGTGAAAGAGCGGATCCCCAGCTTCAGCGGCGGAGTCGCTGGCCC
Organism: uncultured Nitrososphaerota archaeon; assembly: GCA_934869045.1. GTDB lineage: Bacteria > Bacillota > Clostridia > Oscillospirales > Ruminococcaceae > Merdivicinus. The sequence continues at coordinate 7,215 of CAKXAF010000065.1, forward strand.
AGGATTCCATCCGTCCATTCGTTCCATTGACGGAGATCTTCCAGCCTTCGTAGGGGGTGTAGGCGACCAGGGAGTAGGTCAGCAGGGCGTTCCCGGAATATCTGACGCTCAAGGACATGTTGTCGTACATGTTGATGGAACCGTCGAAGGGGCAGCTGTCCAGAAGATAGCCGTCGGCGTCCTCACAGTCAAAGTACATCTCGCGAATAAATGGGTCGTTCCCCCCCTTGAAAACGAATTCGCAGGTCTTTCGGCGGGAGCAGGTGCGGCAGGTTTTTCCGTGTTCCCGGCGGTCCTTCCCGAAAAAGTCCAAACTGCCGTTGGCGTAAACAGTTACGGGATCCTGTTCGATCAGCCAGTTGACTACGTCGAAGTGATGGGTCGCCTTATGCACCAGAAGCCCGCCGGAGTTTTCCAGCATCCGGTGCCAGCGCCGGCAGTAGCTCGCGCCGTGGGACGGCCCCAGCATCCATTCTAAGTCGACGTTCAGGACTTTGCCTACCGCGCCACTGAGCATGACCTCCTTCATTTTTTCCATATGGACCATGTAGCGCATGTTGAAGATTACGGAGATTCTGCGGTTGTTGCGGCGTTCGGCCTCTAAGATCGCCTGACAGCGGTCCGCGCTCATGGTCATGGGCTTTTCGCAGATGACATCCATCCCACGGTCCAATGCCCGGATAACGTAATCGCTGTGAAACCGGTCCACAGTGGTCACGATCACGGTATCGGGACGGGTTTCATCCAGCATCTGGTCAAAATCCGTGTAAGCTGGCACGCTGCCCGGAAGATGCTCCGAAACGTATTTGACACGCTTGGGGTTGATGTCGCAGAGCCCTACCAGCTGTGCACAGTCCTGGAATTTTTCACAAATCGGCTTTCCATAGGACATGTAGCCCCTTCCGCCGGTTCCGACGATTGCGATTCGTTTCAAAATAAAGTCTCCTTTCGTTACACGTGAAACATTTCCTAGTAGGGGCGTTTCGAATTCAGGCCTCCTTCCCTTTGGCGCCAGAGACAGAAGTATTTTCTCGTAAATTCTGCTGTGTCAGGGAATTTTTAATGACAAGGAGTTTTATTATGTGTTGTTTTGCACAAAACGTAGCTCTCATTAACGTTAATGAATTGATATCATGTTCTCATCATAGTATAAAATCAAAAGAATATCAAGGGTTTTTATGTGATTTATCCAAGAATATGGGTATAAGATTATGAAATCTAACAAAAGGCAAGTGCAATCTATAAAAAATAAAAAAATAGACCTCTGAATTTGTCTCCAAAACGTGTTTTATCTGCAAAAAGACGCATACAGAATGGCAAAATCCATTCTGTATGCGTCTTTTGTCGGGAAAAAGCGCCGGCGAAACGTCTGCCGCTACTCTTGGGAACCGCTGGTAAAGTACAGGTTCAGATCCACGTCCCCATCAATGCCGTCTACCGTGCCGGTGCTGGTATACTGCCACATCTGGAACTGGTAGGGGAAAAAGGGCGTCCGGTAATACTGGGCCAGCCACTTGCCGTATTTGTCCAGGCGGGAAAAATCCATCTGCGCGATGAACCATTTGGTGTTTGCGTAAATCATGGGCTGATAGCCCGCCTCCGCCACACGGTCACAAAAAGCGATGGCGATGTCAGTTGCCATGACGGAGTCCAGATCGTCTGTCCGGGCGTCTGCCGCAAAGACTTCCTCCTGGTCAAAAACCACAGGAAAATCCAGCTGCCGGCCGCTGAGAGTGTCCAGAACCAGTTCTGCCTCTTCGATTCCTTCCTCCACGGTGATCGCCTGAGAGTAAAAATAAACCCCTACTGCCAGTCCGGCCTCCGCGGCGCCTTTCAGGTTTTCCTCGAACCGGTCGTCAAGTTTTAAGACGCCGGACTGCCCATACCCCCTTAGCCCCAGCCGTATCATGGCAAAATCAATACCGTCTGCGGCTACTTTTTCCCAGTCGATCTTTCCCTGATGGGTGGATACGTCGATACCGGTCAGGGCCTCCGGACCATCCTCCGGGCGATAATACAGCCGTCCATTTTCCCGCACCAGATTGCTCCAGTCGTAGGAATTTTTCGAAAGCTCCGGATCGATGGGCTGATAGACGATGCCGCCCGCGTCCTTATATACGATAGCGTCGTCAAAAAAGCGCTGGATAAATTCCGCGCTGACACCATAC
>CAKXAF010000065.1:9392-10427 GCA_934869045.1 uncultured Nitrososphaerota archaeon
CCCTTGAAGGTTTCAATGGGTATGGTTGTTTCTTCCAGCTCGCCGATGCGGCTCTGCGCCCCCTCCAGGTCCTCGCGCAGGACGCTGGCTTCCGCCATAGCCGCTACAGCGCGTTCGTCCTGACGGCGCTCCGTCTGTAAAACCAGAAAAATGGTCACAGCCAGTGCCAGGCAGAGCAGAAGGTTTGAAAAAACCAGCAGCACGGTCAATCCGCGGCCGCGCCTCTTTTTCTCCGGTCTGATTGGTTCCATGGGAGCCTCCTGTTCCAGGTCATTTGTTGTCTTTTTGTCATTATACCGAAGATATTGCCGAAAAGCAACGAATATTGTTTGAACAATCCGAAAATCCGCCCCAATGGTTGCAAAACAGGCAAACTGGCCAAAAAAACACCGGGCAATTCATAAAAAATTAATGGGTTCCGGCGCGTTAATTTTCTATCAAACTCTTGTTATTTTTCGGAATATGGTATAAAATAAGGGTAGAATAAATTATTGGAGGTTTATCATTATGGCAGTTAAAGTTGCAATCAATGGTTTTGGCCGCATTGGCCGTCTTGCGTTCCGCCAGATGTTCGGCGCTGAGGGCTATGAGCTCGTCGCCATCAACGACCTGACCAGCCCCGAGATGCTGGCCCATCTGCTCAAGTACGACACCGCTCAGGGCCGCTATGAGGGCCATACTGTCGAGGCCGGCGAGGATTCCATCACCGTCGACGGCAAAAAGATCACCATCTATGCGATCAAAGACGCTTCCGAGTGCCCCTGGGGCGAATTGGGCGTTGACGTTGTTCTGGAATGCACCGGTTTCTATACCAGCAAGGAGAAAGCTTCCGCTCATATCAAGGCTGGCGCCAAGAAGGTTGTCATCTCCGCTCCCGCCGGCAATGATCTGAAGACCATCGTCTTCAGCGTCAACGAGAAGACCCTGACCGCAGAGGATCAGATCATCTCCGCCGCTTCCTGCACCACCAACTGCCTGGCTCCTATGGCTAAGGCGCTCAATGATTACGCTCCCATCCAGAGCGGCATCATGACC
>CAKXAF010000066.1 GCA_934869045.1 uncultured Nitrososphaerota archaeon
GCGCTGGAGCACTCTGCATTACAAATGCCGCTATCTGAAGTTTCAGACTGGAGAACCGGCAATCCGGAATCTCGTCGATCCTATTCCGGGCGTTTTTGAAACGGAGCGTTCCGCCGAGTACGCCGCTTTGTTGGATACCCTGTGGGAGGCCGACGTGTCTGGGGAAAGCGGGAGAGAGGTTTGGATGGGCGCTAAGCTCCTGGAACTTATCCACCTGCTGCACAGCGACGCCAGCCGATTTGTACGGCAGCAAACGCTCCTCTCCGGTCGGATCAACGACCGCAAGATCCGGTTCATCCTGGAATATATCGACGCCAATTACCGGTATCCGCTGTCCCTGGAGTCGCTGGCTGATCAGGTCAACTACAGCCCCATCTATTTCCACAAGCTTTTTTGTGCGGCAACGGGCAAGACGCCCCGCCGGTACATCCTGGAAAAGCGCATCCGGACCGCCCGGGAAATGCTGGCCCTAGGGGATATTCCTCTTTCCAGCGTGGCGATGGAATGCGGGTTCTCCTCCCAATCTTATTTTGACTTTATTTTCAAGAAGGAGACGGGCATGACCCCGTCCGCATATATTCGGGCCAATAACGAGAGGTATCGGGACCAGTAAAAGCGGTTTCCGGATCATTCTTTCTGCGGGGGAATGCTCATCGCTTATTATACAGTGGCGCACTGGATGGCCAGCCCCTATTCCATAACATTTGTGCTGGGCTGGACGGTGTTTTCTTTGCTGTCCCCTTTTTTTGCAGTTTTGGCCTGGTATGCCGGAGGGCGGGGCTGGCCTGCGGCGGTTTTAGCCGCAGGGATCTTGCTGTTTACCGCCGCAGCCGCTGTTCTGCTGTTTGACAAGCTCCGTATTTCCGATGCCGCGGTCCTGCTGCTTCTGGGAATTCTGCTGTCTGGCAGGCGGCAGCTCCGAGACGTCAGTCCCGGAGCTGGCTAATAATCGTCGGATCCAAAAAAAGGGCCGCTGCAGCGGCCCTTTTTGCATATTTTTCTATGGAGATGACGCTTTTTCAAAATTGCCCGTTCCGGGCGGCTTTTTCCGTTTTACCAGTTCTGGACGGTTTCCATGGCGATTTCTGCCCAGCGGGTCAAACGTGCGGGTTCAAACTGGACGGTGGAAATGTCCTTGAGAATAAACTCCACCGGCACGCCATTTTCCCTGGCACAGCTGCAGGTGAATTCCAAGTCCTTCCGTATGGCATCTTCGTCCATTTGGCCTGCGGCCAGGAAAGCGGGGGTGGGTTTGTTGGAAAGGATCAGGCCAGGCCCAAGCTTTTCTGCAAAGGCCTTGCGGTCGCTCCAGGGGCTGCAGGAAACTTTTCGGACATTGGGAATCTTCCGAACCAGGTCCAGCTTGTTGTCCAGCCGGTCGCAGCAGCCGTAGTAGATGCGGTTGAACTCCCGGGCCATCTCAGTGATGTAAGGCAGCTCGAATTCCTCAAAGGCTGCAGGGGAGACAGAGGTCAGTACCTGGGCCAGGCCAAAAGCCCAGGAATTCTGGGAAATACTTCCTTTTCCGGCTCCAAAATCCGGAAGCTGTTCGTCGTTATAGGTGTAAGAACAGTGGCAGACCTTGGCGATATCATCTACGACCCGCAGGGCGCTGGCCTGTCGAATGCCGGCAAGCGTGGCATCCGTGATGCGCCGCATGGCTGCGTGGAGAAATTCCGGACGGTCCACGATATCGTAAAAAACCTGCTCGACGCCCATATACTCCGACAGCTTATCCCATACGCCTACATGGAAGGTCATTCCGTGCCCGGCGATGACCGGTGCGGTACCCTGAAAGATCTCTTTCGCTTCTTCCAGATGGAGGCGGCTCTCCTCTGCGTTGTATCGGATCTCCAGATCCTGGATTTTTTCCAGGTCTTCCATTTCCGCCAGAACGGTGTTGTAGTGGCGGGCGGTGGCGGTTTCGTTTGCATACTGCACCCGGCTGTCGCACTGGGCGGCAAGCCCGTAACCGTTCGTTTCAAGCGACAGGGGGATGGTCAGAAACGGTTCCAGTACCATATCCACCGGAAAGTGGCGCCACTGATAGAGGGTGCGGCGCAGTCCCTTCTCAAATTTCTGCCACCAGGGGTCGGAGACCTGGCAGGTCAGCTCGCCGCTGCCGTTCAGCTCGTTCCAGGGCAGCTGGTCGATGTTGACCATAGGCCGTGCCATTTCACAGCGGTTGAGGGCCTTCCAGAGGTCGCGTTTCTCCTTTTGCACTGGCAGAGAGGCATATTCCATATATTCCGTGCCCAGGCGGCGCAGGATCTCCCGGTCTTGTATTGTCAGCATGTGTCCATCATCCTTTCTGCCTCCAGTATAATGACTTTTTTTGCTTTTTACAACTGAAAAACCTTACAGAAACTACTGAATTCTTGACATTTTTTGATTTTTGTGTTATCACTGTTTCAGGAGGCGATGGGATGCTGCTGACATATGGCGTGACCCGGGTGGCGCCTGACTGGCATGTAACGGAACCGGCGGCCGCTGGCTATTCCCGGATGTATTGGGTACACACCGGCGCCGTTCAATATCAGGACGGGGAGAGGGCGCTCCGCCTGCGGAAAGGGGCGTTGTATCTGTTCCCTAGTACGGCCCCTTATGCCATGACCCATGATCCCGCTGACCCGTTGGTCTGTCTGTTTCTCCATCTGAACTTTTTTCCGGGGACGGTTCCCCGAATGGCAGAGCTGGAGGTGGAGGAGGACGGGTTCCTCCATTTCCAGCTCCAGGCCATGGAGATCTGTGCGGCCCGCCAGGAGGACGGTCTGGCCGCCGCGGCAGCTGCGGTGCTGGAAACCTGGTTCCGCCGGGAGGGGCTGGTCCGGGAACCGGACCCAGTGCTGTCGGAGCTTTTGCTGTACATTGCCGCCAATCTGCGGCAGCCGCTGACCCTGGAGGGATTGAGCCGGATGGCTGGGTACCATCCCCAGTATTTCGTACGGTACTTTAAAAAACGGATGGGCGTGACGCCGTACCGCTACATCCTGGACTGCCGGATGAAGGAGGCCCAGCGGCTGCTCCAGGAGGGCTGCTCTGTGACGGAGGCAGCCGCCGGGGTCGGATACGCGGATCTCAAAACCTTTGAACAGGCGTTTCGGAACCGGTTCGGAGCCGCGCCGGGCCGTTGGCGCAGCAGCTACCGCCCCCAGCCGTAAAAACAAAAAATCAGGCCCCGCGCTGAATACTCCAGGATGGGGCCTGGCAATTTATCGGGAAAGAGCTTCTTACCGGCAGATCAATTATGTAAGATTATATGAAATCGGGCCTTGTCGTTATCGTTCAGCGGCGGTAGACGATGGAGCCGTCAATAAAAGTCGCCAGCGTGTGGAAGCCCACGTCTGTCAGGGGGTTTCCACGGAAAATAGCGATATCGGCGTCCTTGCCGGGAGACAGGCTTCCGACCCGGTCCGCGATCCCCGCGATACGGGCCGGGTTGAGTGTGACGGCCTTCCAGGCGTCCTCCTCGTTCAGTCCCTCCTTGACGGCAAGCCCAGCACAGAGAGGCAGGTACTGGAGAGGAATCACCGGCGCGTCCGTGATAATGGCAGTGAGCACTCCGGCCTCCATCAGGATCTTGGGGGTGGCGAAGCTCTTGTGGGCCAGTTCAATCTTGGTTTTGCTGCCAAAGGAGGGGCCGACCAACACAGGGACATCCTCTCCGGCCAGCTCGTCGGCGATCAGCGCGCCGTCCGTGCAATGGTCCAGGGTGATCTTCAGACCAAATTCCCGGGCGATACGCAGGGCGGTGAAAATATCGTCAGCCCGGTGGGCGTGAACCTTCAGTGGGATCTCGCCCCGTATTACCGGCCGCATAGACTCCAGCTGGAGGTCGAAGTCCGGACGCTTTTTGCCTTCCCGGTCCTTCTCGTAGGCGGCCCAATCCGCCTCATAAAGCCGGGACTTAAAGAGCAGCCCCCGTAGCAGAGCGGCAGTGGCCATCCGGGTGGCAGGAGTTTGCTTGGCGGAGCCGTAGACCCGTTTGGGGTTCTCACCGAAGGCTGCCTTCATAGCAACCGGGGATTTGACCAGCATCTTGTCCACCCGTTTTCCGGCCAGCTTGACGGCGCAGAAGGTCCCGCCTACGACGTTGGCGCTGCCTGGGCCTGTGACTGCGCAGGTGACGCCATTTTTCAGGGCCTCGCCAAAGGCCTCGTCCATGGGATTGATGGCGTCGATGGCCCGCATCTGGGGGGTCAGGGGATTGGTGGATTCGTTGACGTCGTTGCCCACCGCGCCAACGATCTCCTCGTCCAGGCCAATGTGGCAGTGTCCCTCCACAAAGCCTGGTGTGACCAGGCAGCCGGGGGCGTCCAAAATCTCCGTCCCGGCGGGGACGTCTAAGCGTTCCCCTACGGCCAGGATCTTCCCGCCGTCCAACAGGATCTGACCGTTTTTGATGTCAGGCCCCTCCATTGTTTTCACCAATCCGCCGCGGATCAGCAGCATACAAATTCCTCCTTATCGGGCAGCTGCCCTTATATTTGCCTTTGTGTTTCTTGTCCCAGCTCGGCATGGTATCCAGAACCGTTTTCAGGCTGCAGCCAGTCTCTGTCAGGGCCGTTTCCGCCGGGCGGGATACCATATCGTGCGTTGGCTTCCGTTCAATCGATCCTACCGCATAATGAAGCGCTTACTTTACAAAACGGCTCTGCTTTCCTAATTATAAAAGAGCAGAGAACAAAAAGCAAGTCTAATGGGAAAAACAGCACAGAGGGTTGTTCGATGAAGGAAGCTGTGAAGTTTTTGCAGGACAATCCAGCACAATATCCTGCAACAACAGGCTGGGATGGGACGGCAGTTTTTGAAGGGAATGTGGCCGTCAAGGAGAATGGTCTGGCGGTCCCATTTTTCAGGTGTTTGATCTGGAAGACGCCCGTGCGGTGATTTCGGACTTTTCCGGAGAGCCGCCGAAGGAGTATGTCTTATAAAGGTGTGCTGCGGGTTTGGACAACTCTACGGCTGCTTTTTTCAAAATTCAAGTTATTTTAAGAGTTCTGTGGTATACTGGTAAAAACAGGCGGCTGGAGGCGGTTATATGAAAATCCTTTTGGTGGAAGACGAAAAAGATCTGAGTGACGCGGTTTGTCAGATTCTCCGCTCCAGCCGGTATGAGGCCGTGCCTGCCTATGACGGCGAGACAGGTCTGGACGAGGCTCTCAGCGGCATCTATGACCTGCTGCTACTGGATATCATGCTTCCAGTTCGCGATGGGATTTCCATTCTCCGGGAGTATCGGGCCTCCGGGGGAAGCGCGCCTGTGCTCCTGCTCACGGCGAAAGGGGAGATCCAGGATAAGGTGCGGGGCCTGGACAGCGGTGCTGACGACTATCTTTCCAAACCTTTTGCCGCTGAGGAACTGCTGGCCCGGGTCCGGGCGCTGTCCCGCAGAAAGGGGGAGTTTCTGCAGGATGACCGGCTCTCCTTCGGGGATCTGCAACTGGACCTGTCCGCCTACGAGCTGCGGCGGGGAGCAAACCATATCCGGCTTTCCAACAAGGAATTTGAGATTCTGCGGTACTTTTTCCTCCACGAAGGCCAGGTTGCGCGCAAGGAGGATCTTTTGGTCAAGCTTTGGGGCTATGACAGCCCGGCGGACAGCAACAATCTGGAGGTGTACCTCTCTTTTCTCCGGAAAAAGCTAGGGTTTTTGCACTCTGGCGTCCGGATCACCAGCGTACGCGGCGTCGGGTACCGTCTGGAAGAGGGAAATGCCTGATTTTTGGGGAGCAAAAGGTGGATTGCATGTTTAAGAAGATGAAAAGGCGGCTGGCTTTTTGGAATATGCTGCTTCTTGTGATCGTTTTTGCTGTGATCCTGCTGGCGATCGCGGTGATTACTACGGTGAACAGCTACCGGGATACCCGGGAAATGCTGAAAATCACCCTGGCAGCCTCCCAGTTTCCCGCCGGAGGCTTTCATGAGCCGCCAAAGAAAGAGGGCATGAGCGGCGGGATTCCCATGAGCGCCATCACCGTCCGGTGCGACGGCAGCGGAACGGTTCTCGGCATCAAAGCGCCGCCCCAGGCCGATAAGGAATTGATTCGGGAGGCGGTAAGTCTGGCTTTGGGGAAGGGGAAAGATACCGGATATCTAGCTTTGAACCATGAGATCTTTGCTTTTGCCCGGGGGTTCTTTGGCGGGCAGCAGACGGTGGTGCTTTTGGACCAGCAGGCCCAGATGTCCTCTATCCGCAGCACACTTCTGACTCTGCTGGCCGTTTTCGGGGTGAGCCTTCTTCTGCTGTTCGGCGTCAGCATCTTTTTTGCGGAGCGGGCGGTCCGGCCCATCCGCGCCGCCTATCAGAAGCAGGAAAATTTTGTGGCGGACGCTTCCCACGAGCTGAAAACGCCGTTGTCCATTCTCGCCGCCAACCTGTCGGTGATCCGCTCTGCGGGGAACCAGCCAGTCTCCGGCCAGGAAAAATGGCTCCATTCCAGCGAACAGCAGATCCGGAAAATGACCGGACTCATTAATGATATGCTTCTTCTTGCCTCCTTCCGAGATGAGGAAAGGAGGCTGGGCAGGCGGGAGCGGCAGATGCTCCCACTGACGGACTTCAGCGAGGCCGTGACAGGGACGCTGCTTTCCTTTGAGGCGGTGACCTTTGAGCGGAACCTCTCCATGGACTCCCAGGTGGAAGAGGGAATCATGGTTCGAGGGGGTGAGGAGCAGCTTAACCGTCTGATCACCGTCCTGTTGGACAACGCGATCGAATATGCCGGGGAAAACGGCGGAGTGGAGGTTCGGCTCCGACGGGAGCAAGGAAAGGCTGGCTTCAGTGTCCGCAACCTGGGAACAGTAATCGCGCCGGAGCATCTGCCCCATCTGTTCGACCGGTTTTACCGGGTGGACAGCGCCCGAACCCAGCGCACCGGCGGCAGCGGGCTGGGGCTGTCCATCGCTCAGTCCATCACCCACTCCCTGGGCGGAGAAATTCGGGTAGAGAGCAGTGCCGGAGAAGGGACCCGCTTTACCGTGGCATTGCCTCTATCGGCGGAATAATGCTGTCTGTGCGAAAACAGGAACCGCCTGTGGACGGTTCCTGTTTTTTACAAAGGGGTTGATTTCCGGAAGGCGGCTAAAGCTTTTCCTTGCGCTGGTTTACGGCTCAGAAGGCTGAACGGCGGTAAGCTCGGCCCCGCTGTAATAATGAAGAAGAATTTCGGAGAAGGTGCTGCCTTGTGCGGCCATGGCGTTGGCCCCATACTGACTCAGGCCCACGCCGTGGCCCTTTCCTTTTGTGGTAAACCGGAAAGAGTCCCCCGAATAGACGACGGAAAAATTTGAAGAAGGCAGATTGAACCATTCCCGTACCTCCCCGCCGGTGACCTTTGCGCCAGCGGCCTCCGCCTCGGTCACGGTGCCGGATGGGGAGCGGTTGAGGACGGAGATCCACTGGGCAGGATCTCCGGAAAGAGCGGGAGATTCCAGATGAGCGCGGAGAATGGCAGAAACCTCTGCAGAGGTAAAGGTAGTTTCTGCGGTCAGGTTTGGGCTCTCCACGTCCCAGGGGCTGGAAACGGAGAGCAGGCAGGCCTCCGCGCGGCCCCATACCGTTTCCGCAGCTTCGGTTTTTCCAGAGGAAAGGGCGTGGAAGGCCGCCGCCACCGGTTCGCCGCCGCTGGTCAGGACCAATCCGGCGGCTGTGTCCGCAGCGGAGCGGACCTTCGCTTCATATTCATTGAAGCGATCCCCCCAGAGGCTGCGGCGCTCCTCCTCAGAGAGATAGGCCTGAAAGTGGGCCGGGTCAGTGGAGAGGTAGGCCCCTTTCAGGTCCGGGTCCGGTGTCTGGAGCTGAAGCCCTATCTGCCACAGGGCGTAGGAGTGTGCGGCCACTGCCTGAGCCTTCAGGGCTTCCAACTCATAGGAGGCCGGCATCTCCGCCGCAGTGACGCCAAGCAGATACTCCTTTGGGGTCAGCTGGAGGACCTCGCCGGTTTCAGAGTCCAGGACCAGGTAATGGGACGGAAGTGTCAAAGGAACTTCCGCAGAATCCGGCGGATGGGAGGCGTCATCCGCTGCGGCAGAGCCCGGGCGGAATTCCGGGAGGGAGGAAACGGCGGCTTCCGCAGGCACGGAGCTTTCTTCGCTGAAAAGGGCGGTGAAGCGCCTCCCGGAGAATGTGAAGGTGACGGGAATGCCTGTCCCGGGCGAAAGCGAAAATGGAGCGGCGGGGGACAGGGATGGCTTGGCCAGCAGGGGTAGGGCCGGGAGCAGGACAAGGCAGAGAAGAAAGGCGGCGCATCGGAACAGAGCTTGTTTCATGACAGTTTTGCCCACGGGAAGGGGGCATCCTCCTTTTTCGGCGTTGGCTTTTTTTCGGGAAGGACCTCCGGGCGCTTGACTTTGAACGTCCGGTGTTATACAATAAAGCTACTTATATAAATCAAAAACGCGGGTGCTTCCGTGCGGAACAGGCTTGGAATTGTCCAGAAGAAAGGTGAAAATCCTATGTCCAGAGGCTTTGTAAAGAAAGAATCCATTAGTACCTTATGCGAGGAATTCCGGAAATATAACTACATCGACCCTTCGCTTAACGAGCGGTACAACGTCAAGCGCGGGCTCCGCAACTCCGATGGAACCGGCGTGCTGGCCGGACTGACACAGATCTGCAACGTCCATGGCTATGTGCTTAACGAGGGCGAAAAGCAGCCGGTCAACGGTGAGCTGACCTACCGCGGCTACAATATCCGCGATCTCATCGAGGGCGCGCGGCGGGAAAACCGCTTCGGCTACGAAGAGGTCTCCTACCTGCTGCTCTTTGGGAGCCTGCCGGACCAGAGCCAGCTGGAATTTTTCCGGATGATCCTCTCCCAGGCCCGGTCCCTGCCCCAGGATTTTGTCCAGGATATGATCCTCAAGGCACCTTCCAAGGACATCATGAATAAGCTGGGGCGGAGCGTTCTGGCGCTGTACTCCTATGACGAGTTCGCAGAGGAATCCTCTCTGGAAAGTGAGCTGCGGAAGGCCATTTACATCATCGCCCGAATGCCCACTATGATGGTCAACGCCTATCAGGCCAAGATCGGCCATTACGACAACAAATCCACCTACTTCCATCCGGTGCGGCCTGGTGAAAGCATGGCCCAGAGCATCCTCTCCACCCTGCGCACGGACCGGGAATACACCGAGGAGGAGGCGCTTCTGCTGGACACCTGCCTGATGCTCCACGCGGAGCACGGCGGCGGCAACAATTCCACCTTTGTCTGCCGGGCGCTGACTTCAGCGGGGACGGATGCTTATTCCGCCTATTCCGGGGCTATCGGCGCACTGAAGGGGTTCCGCCACGGCGGCGCCAACATCAAGGTCGTCCAGATGTTCGACGCCATCAAGCAGGGCGTTCGGGACTGGAAGGATGACGAGGAGGTCAGTGCTTTCCTGGGACAGATCCTCGACAAAAAGCAGGGTGACGGCAGCGGGCTGATCTACGGCATGGGCCACGCGGTGTACACCCTTTCGGATCCCCGGGCGACCATCCTGCGGGACAGCGCGGAAAAACTGGCCGGGGAGAAGGGCATGCTGGACGAATTTGAGCTGCTCAAGGCGGTGGAGCGGCTGGCTCCCGGCGTTATGGCGGAGAAAAAGGGCGGCAGCAAGATCATCTGCGCGAATGTGGACCTTTACTCCGGCATGGTATACCGGATGCTGGGAATTCCCACCGAGCTGTTTACTCCATTGTTCGCCGTGGCGCGGATGAGCGGCTGGTGCGCTCACCGGATCGAGGAATTTATGACCTGCTCGCGGATTATCCGGCCTGCCTACAAGGCAGTGGTGAAGGAAAAGGACTACCTTCCGATGGAAAATCGCGGCTGACGCGAAAAAGGACGGCAACGTGAAGAAAAAATGGTTCTGCGGCGCGGCTGCCGCGGCTCTGGCAGGACTGCTGCTGACGGGCTGCGCGATGCCACAAACCAGCATCGACAGCCTTTTGGCGCCGCCCCGGCTTAACGATGAACAAAATGAGATTTATTCTGCGCTGGTCCGGGAGACCAGCACGGATATCCGGCTCCTGTACCCGCAGAAAGGAACAAACCGTTCCGCCTTCCTGATTACCAATCTGGACGGCGAGGCCACGGCAGAGGCCCTGGTCTTTTACCAGTCCACTTCTGCCACCAACGTCAGCGCGGCAGTCCATTTAAACGTGCTGGATAAGCAGGAGGACCGGTGGGTGTCTGTCAACGACATATCCCTGGACGGTTCCCAGGTGGAGGACGTGACGCTGATGAACGTGGGGATCGGCATCCCCATGGTGGCGGTGGGGCTCAACTATGCCAGCGACGGTGCGAGCCTTCTGAAAATTTTTTCCTTTAACGGGAAAACCATGGATGAGATCTGTTCGGAAAGCTACCAGACCAAAATTGTCTATGATATGGAC
>CAKXAF010000067.1:0-4890 GCA_934869045.1 uncultured Nitrososphaerota archaeon
GGGCAACTGCTTCGGCCGCACCGGCCCGGAAGGCATCCGGGAGGTCGCGGCTTTTGAGGCGAAGCAGGGCGTCACCTCCATTGTCCCCGCCATTTCCGCCACCACCGATGAAAACGTCTTTGCGTCCCTTGACAGCTTCCGCGCCGTCATGGAGTCCGGCTCCGGCGGCGCCCGGGTGGAAGGCGTCCATCTGGAAGGCCCCTTCCTCTCCATGGAATACCGGGGCGGCCAGTGGCCGCGATATCTCCAGCCCCCGTCTGCAGAAAAGCTCCGCGCCTTTTGGGATGCCTCCGGTGGGATCATCCGCATCCTGACCCTGGCTCCAGAGTGTGACAACGGCCTGGAGGTTATCCGCGCCGCCCGGGAGCTGGGGATTGCCGTAGCCTTAGGCCATACCGGCGCGGATTATGAGACTGCCAAGGCCGCCATCGGCTGCGGCGCGTCCATCTCCACTCACACCTTCAACGGCATGGTCTCCCTGCATCACCGGGCTCCCGGCGTACTGGGGGCCGTCCTCACCGACGACCGGGTATCCTGCGAGGTCATTGCCGATTTTGTCCACCTTCACCCCGCTACTGTGGACCTGATCTGTCGGGCAAAGGGGATGGACCGGGTGCACCTGGTCAGCGACTCCATGTACGCCACCGGCCTGCCGGATGGGGACTATCTGGAAGAGGACCGTGTGCGCCACATCCGGGGCGGAGCCTGTGTCCTGGACGATGGCCGGATCAGCGGAAGCACCTACCCCATCTCCTTCGGCATGCGGAATCTCCTCACCCTGGGGCTCCCCCTGGAAAAGGCCGTCATGGCCGCTTCGCGCAATCCTGCCCGGGCCGCCGGAATCTTCGGCCATACCGGAAGCATCACCCCTGGCAAGCGGGCCGACCTGGTCCTGCTGAACCCTTCGCTGGAAACTGCCGCCACCTTTGTGGACGGCTGTCCCGTTTATCAAACAGAGGAGGTCTCGCTATGCGTCTAGGTGTTGACTTGGGCGGAACCGCCATCAAATCCGGCCTAGTGGACGATGACGGACGAGTCCTGTTTCCGGAAACCGTTCCCACCAATACTTCCGGCGGCGCCCAGGCGGTTCTGGATGCGCTGACCGCAGTCTGCCGTTGCCAGCTTTCCCGGGGATCTGTGACCTCGGTGGGGATCGGCATGCCGGGACAGGTGGATGCCGGCCGGGGCGTTCTGGTCCGGGCGGCAAATCTGCCTTTGGTGGACATCCCTCTCACGGAACTTCTTTCAGAGCGGCTGGGATTACCTGTTTTTCTTGAAAATGACGCCAACTGCGCCCTTTATGGTGAAATCTTTGCCGGAAGCGGCCGGGATGCAGAAAATTTCCTGCTGGTCACCGTGGGTACCGGTATCGGTGGGGGAATCCGTATCGGCGGCGGAATTTATCTGGGAATTGACGGCCGTGCCGGGGAATTCGGCCATATGTCCATTGCCATGGATGGGCAGCCCTGCCCCTGCGGAAGGAAGGGCTGCTGGGAGCGGTACGCCTCTGTCTCCGCCCTTTGCCGCATGACCCGGGAGGCGGCGGAAACGCATCCCGATAGCCTTCTTGCACGGCAGATCAGGGAAACGGGCGGCTCTGTTGACGGCCGGACGGCCTTCTGCGCCGCCCGGGCCGGATGTTCTGTGGCCGAACGTGTCCTGGACGCCTACGCGGAGGATCTGTCTGCCGGACTCAACAACCTGACGGTCATTTTCCGGCCGAATCGGATCGTCCTTGCCGGCGCCATCTTTCGGGAGGGTGACTTTCTCCTCTCCCGTATCCGCAGCCGCTGCATGGAACCGGAACAGCTTGCACTCTCCACCCTGAACGGGCAGGCCGGACTCATTGGCGCGTCCCTTTTGGCGGAGCGCCGGAACACTGAGAGTCCTATTGCCCGGCTCCTCCGCCCCACCGGGATATCATTTCCCGAACTTTAGAAAGAAGGCGTTTCTTTGAACAGCATCCCTGCACTTTTCAGTTCCATTGAAACCCATGCTCCAAAATTTCAGGCGTTTTTGGAACGCCTGACCGCCCAGGAAAGCTTTACCTTTGAACCGGAAACCGTCACCCGCGCCGCGGATCTGACCGCCGCTTTTGCAGAAACCCTGGGCTTCTCTGTCGAAAGGAAGAGGTTCCCCAAGGCCGGGGACGGCTTGGTCATTTCCCAGGGAACCAGCGCCGGCAGTCTTCCTCCTATTTGCTTTGTGGCGCATCTGGACACCGTCCACCCCTCCGGCAGCTTTCCGGACAGCCTGAAGCCTGGGCCGGAGGGCGGGATTTACGGCCCAGGCATCGTAGACTGCAAGGGTGGTGCGGCCATTGCGCTTTTGGCAATGTTCGCCTTGGGTGAGGCAGGCTGCCCCCGCCCCCTGCGCCTGATCCTGGTCCCCGACGAGGAGGCCAGCAACCGTCTTACCGGCCCGGAAGGCATCGCCTTTCTTCAAGAGCACGCCCGGGGCTGTGCCGCCGCCCTGGTTTGCGAGTGCGGCAAGCGGGACGAGGCCGTAGTGGAGCGCAAGGGCATCACCAAGGTTCGGGTGGATATCCGGGGCCGCGCCGCCCACGCCGGTATGTACTATGCCCAGGGAATCAGCGCCATTCGGGAAGCCGCCTGTCAGATCCTCGCCCTGGAGCAGCAAAGCCAGCCCGATGCCATCACCTACAACTGCGGGCGGATCTCCGGCGGCACTGCGGAAAACGTCGTGCCGGAAACCTGCTCCTACACCGCTGACATCCGTTACCGCAACGCCGGGGAGGAGCAGCAAGCCATGGAGCATCTGCGGCGAGTAACCGGACAGGCCCACGTTCCGGGAGCGGTTTCCACCTTGACCGTTCTCAGCGCCCGCAGCCCCATGCCGCGTTCTGATGCCGGAATGGCGCTCTTTGAGCACCTCCGCGCCACCGGCCGCCGCTGGGAGCTGGAGGATCTCCGTCCCATGGAGAATGGAGGCGGCTCCGACGCGGCCTACACCGCTACCATCGGTGTTCCCACCGTCTGCGCCGTGGGTATGACCGGCTGGGACTGGCACAGCATCCGGGAACGCACCGAACCGGACGCCCTCACCCGCCGCGCCAAGCTTCTGGCTGCGGCGATCGCAGAGTATCCCGGCTCCTAATTCAGAACACGGCTCTCCGTCCTTAACAGAGCGGAGAGCCGTGTTCTGTGCTTGGCGCAGCACCCTGGCTTGAGCCGAACATTTTACTTCCTTTCCAGTTGGAAGGTCTTTTGTTCATAATCCACCAGAATACGGCTGCCGTCGGAATAGGTCACCCGGTAAACGCCGGGCCGCAGCTCTTCATGCTTTTCCATGAACTCCCATTGAAGATACGCCAGCGGCTCATAAAGATCAGCAGCCCGTTTTGCCGCGGCGGCGCATCGCTCCTGCTCCTCTGGCGACCCACAGGTAAAATCCCGGCCCTCTCCCATCCAGTTGGCGCCCTTTTTGTCTACAAAGCTAGAGTAATAGTAGATGGCGGGCCGCCCGCCGTATTCCACCATCTTGAGCAGGCAGTCCGGCGTGTCGTTGAGCGCCGCGTTGACGGTCCGGGTGTAGGGATTGCTTAGAATGATTCCGTGGTAAACCAGCTGCCAGAAGGGGATCAACCGATCCACCCACTCGCTTTTCTCCCCATCCCGTGCAAAGGACACGTACAAAACATAGTCCACCGGCGCCAGGCTGTAGTCATAGGAACCCTCCGATGAAATCCCTCCGAACAGCTCCCTCGCATAGGCAAGCAGCTCTGCGGAACGCCGGGCGCTCTCTGTCCGATTGGAGGGATGTTCCGGTTTCCGGCAATCCAGGGGTGGAATGCAGCTGATGACGTCGATGTAGTGAATGCCGTTAAACCCGTAATCCGCCACTGCCGGAAGGGTTTCCTCCGCCAGCCGCCGGGCGGCGATGGGGCAGATCAGATAGGTCTGGCCGCCGCTCCAATAGGCGGTTCCCTTACCGATCATGTCCTCCATCCGGAAATTTTCTGCCACTGTGTAGGCGTCGGTGCTGTTGGTATGGGCAGAGATCGTGTAGCCCAGCCGTTTTGCCGCAGCGATTAGGTTCCGCAGCCCTACCTCCCCGCCAAGGCTTTCCTCCGGGGGCAGGATCTGCGGCCAGCGTCCGTCGTGGCCCCGGATATTCCATCCCACCAGGCAGAATTCCGCCTTTTTCACGCCGGCGCGATGATATGCCTCCATGATCTCCTCCGCTTGACGGAAGGTGCAGGCCGTGTGCATGGGCGGCTCGTTTTCCGGCGTCTGCTCCAGCACCGTGCAGGGGCAGGGCTTCCAGCCGTGGCGGATGCGCACATACAGAGACTCCGCCGCATACTCCACTGCATCCGTCTTCCGCTCCCGCAGCGGCCGGAACCCATGGGCCAGCTGATATTCGCGGTAAGCCCGGGCCATTCCGCTGTAATCAGCGTCCTCGCCGCTTAGGAAATGGAGCTCCGCCGTGACCGGCTCATAGGGTTCCAGGCCATCCAGCCAAATGCGTGGACAGTGCCGGTACGCTCTACCCCTGACCTCGTATACTCCGCCGGTATATCCAGCCATTCCTGTAACAATCCCAAGATAGCAACTGCGGGGAGTTTTCACGCCCCAGACCGGCATCCGTGCGTTTCGAACCGTGATTACGCCGTCCGGACGATCCCGGAAAAACAGCAGGCCGGTATCCCGCAGGCCCTCCGCCTGACCGGACATCGTCAGGTAGTACCCGTCCTCGCCTGTCTGTGCATCTCCCCGCTCCACATCCAAGTCCACATACTGCACCCCGGAAAAATCCACGTTGTCCGGGATCGATAAATACAGCACATTTCCTTCCTGTCGCTGATCCATCTGGACTCTTGTCGTCTTTCCATCTGCATAGCAAATTTCCGCAATGGCCATTCTAAAA
>CAKXAF010000067.1:4900-8075 GCA_934869045.1 uncultured Nitrososphaerota archaeon
CTCTGGCTTGATTATAACACGAAAAGATGCTATGCTAAAGGGAGAATTCCCATATCTTCTATAACAAAACAAAGGAAGGATTGTCTTCATGGATCTGTGCGGCCTTTCTCCTACCATCCGTTATATTCAGAACCATTATGCCGTTACTCCGTACCCGGGACCGGTCCGGGCCTATGACTGCCGCCTGCTCTGCCTGCTCTGCGGAGAGGCGGATATCTGTATAAACGGCGGGCTGCACCACCTTGCCCGGGGCACTCTGGTCTTCTTTCCGCCGGACACGCCTTACCACTTGACCGCTCCCACGGACCAGGAGCTGCAAATCCTTTTCCTGAACTTTGATCTGACGGACGGAAACGAATCCATCACTCCTTTACCGCCGGACCTGGAAGAGGATTACGACCGATCCAAAATCATCCTTCCACCCTTCGTCCCGCCTCTGGACCAGCCCATCGTCACCCCGGCCGGCCAAATGGAGGAGCCGCTTTTGAACATCTTAAAGGAATACGAACAGGCGGCTCCTGCCTTTCGGGAAAAAAGTGCGGCCCTCCTGAAATGCGTCCTGATCGATCTGGCCCGTTCCTGCTCTGCGCCGGAACGTCAATATCCAGCGGCGGTCCGGCGTGCCCTGGAATGTATCCGGCAAAACTTCCGGAGCCGTCTCACGAATCAGGAAATCGCAGCCGCTGCGGGATATCACCCTTACTATCTGGATTCCTGCTTTTCCCGCTGTTTAGGCTGCACCATGCGGCAGTATCTCATCCGGTACCGCCTGGAACTAGCCCAACGCAGCCTGCTCTTGACCGACCGAAGCATCGAGGCTGTCGCCGAACAGTGTGGGTTCGATTCGCCTTCTTATTTTGCCAAATGCTTCAAACGAGTGGCCGGCGTCACGCCCAGCCAGTTCCGGCAGCAGAAGCATGCCCGCGGCATTTAGAGACCACTATAGCCAAAGCACCGGCGCAGTCTGAACTGCGCCGGTGCTTTTCCACGATCTCTTTATTCAGCTATAACAAAGCTGTCCATATATGCCTGGCGCTCTGCGATAATCTCATCGATGCCCATATTCTTTGTGGTTTTTCCCCACTCGGTGACCAGGTTCTCGACTTCTTCCTCAGACTGAGCGGCCACAACCTTGGCCCAGAATTCCTGACGGGCATCTTTGATTGCGGCGAACTTCTGTCCTTCTACCTCTCCAGGCAGGAAGTAGTAGTCCTTCGGCGGATCCATTTCTGCGTTGTATTTGTCGCGGACCTCCTGACGGTTTTCCCAGCTCAGGTGGTTGTCTTCCCGCTGAAGGGCGGGAGAAACGGTTTGCTTGTCCGCAATGGCAGGAATATTGAAGACCATCTGCGCGTAATAACCCACGCCGTAGGCTGCGCACTTATTCCAGTCAAGGTTGTTCGTCTCCTCCACGAATTCCGGCAGCCACTCGTACTTACCTTCCTCGTTCCAGCTGAAGGTGACGCCTTCGATACCAGCCTGGGTCAGAATCTGGCCGTCTGCTGTGGCCAGATAATCCATGGCCGCCAGAAGATGCCGGAGCGTCTCCTCGTCAATGGTCTTGCGGACGATAACAGAGGACCAGCTGTAGATCTCATTGGTCCATTCGCGGTTGCGGGTCTCCTTGATCTCGTCTGTGGCATAGAGGATGCCGGGGTTGACGTACATCAGATCCGGAACAGCCTCTTTCGCCGTATCGCTGTACGTGTTCATGTCCCACCAAGTCAAGGTGCAGGCAGGTGTCAGACCGGAAGTGACCTTTTCCTGGATCTGGGCGCTCTTGGCGGTCAGGATCTCCCGATCCATCAGGCCTTCGCGCACCAGGCTGTTGACATACTTGGCAGCGGCCATCAGTTCGGGGCTGTCGGTGTATTCATAATTCACGACCTTAAAGCCATCGGTATAATCGAAAGGCAAGGTATAACTCTCATGAGATCCAATGTGGGGGAAGAACGCCTCATAGATATGGTTGAGGCCGTCCAAATTTTCACCCAAGACCATTCCGTTGACCGGCTGGCCGTTGACCGTGATCTCTTCCTTGCAGCGGCGGAGATACTCTTTGAATTCTTCCGGTGTCCGGGGGTAGTCCATTCCCAGCTGATCCAGGAAATCCTTCCGGACAAAGAGCCCGTGAGGCGGCTCGTTAAGCACTTCGTTGCCGCGGCCGGTCTGGGTGGGGACAAAGTAGTTCTTGCCCTCTTCCTTTGTCTTGAAGAGGTTCAGTTCCGGGTAAAGCAGCTCGTACAGATTCTCATAATCCTTGATGATCTCTGTCAGATCCCAAATTTTATCATTGGTTCCCAGCTTTTCGTAGATCGTCCGGGTGTAGGCGTCGTTTCCTCCAAAGAAAATGTCCGGGATCTCGTCAGCCGCTACCATCAGATTCAGCTTCTGGGTATAATCATCACCGGTGGGCACCGTCATAGCCTCGTATCCCATGAGGAAGTTGGTGCGCTTTTCGATTTCAGGAGTTACAATGTCCAGGCTCGAATCCAGGCCGGTCCAGCCCTGTTCAAACCAGGTGATGGTCGCAGAGTGATGCTTGGCGAACTCCGGCCAGGTAGAAGCCAGCTCCGGAATATTCGCGGGATCCTGAGAGCTGTTGGAAGGAGTGCTGGAGTTTCCGCCGTTCTGTCCGCACGCGGACAGAGCCGAAGCTGTCAGGGCAGAAGCTGCCGCCAGCGCTGCCATGCGCAGGAAGGTTTTTTTCATCTCAATCGTTCCTTTCTCGTTCCGTCAACTTGGAATCTTTATCTTTCACCGCCTCCGGCCGGAAGGCGGTTTCCAACCAAAATCAGCCTTTGACCGACCCGATCATCATGCCTTTGATAAAATACCGCTGGGCGAAGGGATAGATCATAAAGACCGGGACAACCGTCAGCATAAGCATTGCCATTTTCAGTGATTCCGGAGTAATATTGATCTTTCGGTAAATGCCTCCGGACATCATAATTCCCTTATCTTTCAGGAAGTTCGACATATCCGCGCCTTGGAGAATGCTCAGCAGCAGCGTCTGCATAGGCCAGAGGCTGGACTTGAATACCATAATCGTGCCATCCAACCAGTCGTTCCAATGGGTAATGCCGCCCAGCAGGGCTACAGTAGCCAAGGCCGGCTTGCACAGCGGCAGGATGATGCGGAAGAAGATGGTACCGTAGCCGGCGCCGTCCAGTTG
>CAKXAF010000067.1:8085-10368 GCA_934869045.1 uncultured Nitrososphaerota archaeon
CGGGAGGCCGCATAGTCCCGAAGCGCTCTCCTCCAGGGAATCCGGCATCTCCTTCATGCTGATCCGGAGCAGCATCACGTGGAAAGGGGTGGCGAGCCACGGAATCACGTACACCCAGATGGTATTGGTCAAGTGCAGGCTGCGGCACACCAGGTAGTACGGGATCAGGCCGCCCCCAAAATACATCGGGATGACAATCATCCAGTTAAAGAGCTTCCGGAGCGGCAGATCCGACTTGCTGATGGCAAAGGCATACAAAGCGTTTACCAGCACCGCCAGCCCTCCGCCGACAAGGGTCCGGAATATCGAAATCATCAGGCTTCCCAAAAGGCGCTTATCCTCGAACAGCTTGAGGTAATTGTCCAAGGTGAATTCCCGAGGGAAGAAGTAGATTCCGCCTTTCATGGCGTCCATGCCGTCATTGAAGGACAGCGCCGCAACATAGATGAACGGATATACGCAGATTGCCGCGAAAAGAATCAGCACCGTGGTGTTGAACACGTCAAAGACCCGTTCTCCCTTTGTCATTTTCATCCTGTCCGCCTCCTAAATCAGGGATTCGTCCGTCAGCTTGCCGGACACCCAGTTTGTGATGAGGAACAGCGCCAATCCTACAACGGATTTGAACGCCCCCAGCGCCGCGCCGATGGACAAGTCGTCGATAGAGCCGGACTGGAGGGAGCGGAGCACTGCCGTATCGAGGATATCCGCGATTTCCCGAACGGCCAGATTCTCCATGGTCCACATCTGATCAAATCCGGCGTTGAGCAGACCACCTACCTGCATGATGAACAGCAGCGCAATAGTCCCTTTCAGAGAGGGCAGGGTGATGTGCAGCGCCTGTTTCCACTTTCCCGCACCGTCGATCATAGCCGCTTCGTAAAGCTCCTGGGGGATGGAGGAAATTGAGGCCATGTAGAAAATCGTATTATACCCCAGAGACTTCCACAAATCCGTGAAAACAATGATGGGATAGAAAAGCGTTTTGCTCTGCATGAACAAAATAGACTCATCGATGACGCCCATATTCAGCAGCAGCTGATTCACAATCCCGTCTGCGGAAAGCAGGCTGTACCACACGCCAGAAACAATGACCCACGAAACGAAGTTGGGGATGTAAATCATCGTCTGGATGGTTTTTTTAAACCGCTGCCGTCGCAGTTCGTTGAGCATCAGTGAAAAGACAATCGGCATCGGGAACCCGATGAGCAGCTTTAAAGAGCTGATGACCAGGGTGTTCCGCAGGGAACGCCCGAACACCGGCGTGCTGAATACCCGGCGGAAATTCTCCAGGCCGATAAATTCGCTTCCAAAAAAGCCCGAAACCGGATCGTACCGCTGAAACACCATGATCAGCCCGCCCATGGGCAGGAATGCGAAAAGCAGCAGCAACAACGCTCCCGGAATCAGAAACAGGTACAGCATCCGATATTTTTTCAGAAGACGCTTTGTATCATGGGAAATCATAGACTTCACCATTCTGCGATCCTCCCTTTCTTGTTCTGATCCGCCGCTGCACCTGCGGCGGATCTTTCCTCTGAAATAATCATACCATAAACGGCGCCGGGTGTAATTGGACGATTCGGAGAGATTTATGGATTTTATCTACAATATGTCTATAAATTATCTATATTTCCTATGTTTTATAGCCTTATTTTATCCATCATCTTTTCATTTTTATTGGATTTTTCCCTATAGGAATTACATCTTGCAAACAGCACCAGCGGAATAGCGGAGAATCCAGCGCACGACCGTATTTGGCACAGAGATATCCGCTGATGCGTCACATTTAACGATACGAAAATGATCCTGCCCCCTGACCACCGTTCACAGGCAGCAGGCAGCACCCTTACTGTTAACCGCTGGCTTCTGAAAAACGCACAAAAAAACGGATTTTGGCTGATCATACAAGTACAATCATACCATAATCCGTTCTGTCTGTAATTGGAAATATTGTGCCAATTTGTGGAGATTTTCCATCAAAAGTCATATTTTTAAATAATTGTCCCACTGTTTTCTGTCGATTTTCCTTCATCCATCCCTCGACGGTACTGTACCGGCGTCATGCCGGTCTTCTTTTTAAAAATTCGGTGAAAATACTGTTGATCCTCATAACCGACCTCCAGCGCCACCGCCTTGATATCCATATCCGTCTTGGTCAGCAGCTCCGCCGCTCTTTTCATGCGCAGGTTCAGCAGATACTCCGAAAAGCCTGTTCCAACCTTGTGTTTGATAAGCCGGGAAAGGTACTTGGCATTGAAATTGAACCGGTCAGACAAAACC
>CAKXAF010000068.1:0-1338 GCA_934869045.1 uncultured Nitrososphaerota archaeon
CCGGAACCAGTTCCGCTGCGGCCTCTGCTGAAATATTACATGCTGCCGCACCCACAGCGTTTGCCACAGCGGCATTCTCCGGAACCACCCATTCCGCTCCCAGGGCGGCCGCAGCTTCCGGCAGGAACACATGGGTAGCAGCGCCCACCCCTACCAGAGTCAGCGGCGTCCTTGCGTAAAAGTGAAGGATTCCCGGTTCCTTCCGTCGGTTCCAGCCCTCTTCGATCATCTTCCGCAGTCCAGCGTCCAGTCCTCCCCGAAAATCCGGATCTTGGTTTTCCAAGAGGGTCTGAACCAGGTGAATGTACAGCGTTCGCTCCACCTGTTCGTAGACCATCCGGCAAAACGCCTCCGTTTCCAGCCCCAGCACCCCCGCCAAATAGCCGGCGGCCAGTTGGGAGGCTTCCCTATCAAATCCTGTAAAATCTCCTAATACATGCATGGCGTCCGTCGGCGTAAAGCCGCACCGCAGTACCACGCCTTCCCTTTCCAGTCGCCTGGTGTCCAGTGTGTAAAGATCCGAACCTGCCGCCTCTGCCAACCTGTCAATCCGCAGCGGCCCATCCGCCAGTGCCGCGCAGATCCGCCTCTCCCGTTCAGTATAGGAAACATCCTGCGCCTGCTCCCGGACCAGATAAAGAAATTCCTGCAGGGGATGCTTGGACTTCCGCGCCGACTCCGCCAGTTCCCGAAGAGAATCCCGAACTGTTTTCCAGCGGGAAGCAGCCGCACAAAGAGGCATTATCCGTTCCGGTCCGACCAAAAGCTCTTCTTTCCCGATGCGGACCCGGCTGTCTCCTCCAAGCCCCAGGGTATGGATGAAGGCTGAGTCCACAAAGGTATCCCATTTCCCGATGGAGATACCGCCGTCCCGTTTCACCGGCTTCCCGTCCAACACCATTGCGATGTCAGTGGTGGTGCCTCCCATATCGACCACTATACAGTCCGGACTGCCGGAAAGAGCCACACCTCCCAGAATACTGGCTGCCGGGCCGCAGAGAATTGTTTCCACCGGCCGTTCCAGGGCGAATTTCTCGGTCATCAGGGTTCCGTCGCTCCTGACAATGACAATGGGGATATCGATCCCCCTGGCTTGTACCGTCTCGTGAATCGCTTGGAGAAAATCCGTAATAATCGGTACCAGCCGGGCGTTCAGAAGGGCTCCGGCCCCACGCTTCAGATAGTTGAGGTTCCAAAACAGCTCATGCCCGCATACCGTAAACAGCCCGAACCTTTCCCGGATCAGCTTTTTCGCCGCCTGCTCCAGCGTAGGATTGCGGATTCCCTGATACGCCACGACTGCCACCGAATCCGCATCCTTCAAAAAGGATTCCGCTT
>CAKXAF010000068.1:1348-7168 GCA_934869045.1 uncultured Nitrososphaerota archaeon
TCCACGGTTCCGTCCGAGCGGATTTCCGCGTCCAGAAACAGAATCTCTTCTGCGTCTGGAAGGCCGTATTTCCATCCTGTCTCCGCGACAACCGGCTGCTCTGCTCCAATAAAGATCAATTTTGCCCGACCGCCCCGATCCTCGACACAGGCGTTGGTGGCCAGCGTCGTGGACAACGACAGAAATGCCGCCTGTTTAAGTTCCTGCATCGGCAATCGGTCGATGGCTACCCCGATTCCAACCGCCAGATTCTCCCGGGTGGTCGGAGCCTTGCCAGATGCTACAACCTGCCTGTTGTCTGCGTCATAGAGGACCGCATCTGTATAGGTCCCGCCAGTGTCAATGCCCAGTACATATTTCAACGAAAATTCCTCCCAGTGTTTCTTTCCGGCAAGCGCCATTTCCTCTTTCCCATTATAAACGGCTTTCCCCGGGTTTTCTATCACTGGATTTCGAAAAAACAAAGGATTTTTCGATCTTTGACGCTCATCGGCTGCCTTGAATGATGAAAACGATTCCGTCAGCGATCCAGAAATCGAGTCAGATGAAAGGCGGCATGGCATGGCCTTGCCCAGGCACTCTATGATCGGTCAGCCGTTCCGCATGTAAAAAGCAGCCGGCACAAGCGTACCGGCTGCTTTTTTATTCCGCCTTTTCCCGCAGTGTAATGACTGTCGTGTACTCGCCAACCGCCCATGCAAGCACCCGGTTTTGGCAGTATACCCGAACCGGGACCGTGTATTGGCCCTTATTCGCCGTAACCTGAGACAAATCGATGGAAGCGACCAAGTCATCCGACGTCATTACGCTGATGATCGTGCTGTCTCCAACGATTTTGACGTTTTCCAACAGATTCATCGTCAGGACCGCCTCATAACCGGAAGGCACATTTTCGAAAACAAAGTTGCTCTTGGGGACGGAAAAAGTCTTGGAGGTCAGCCCATAGGTCGGGAAGGTAATGGTAACACTGGTGACATTTTCCGTATTGATGAACCCTGCCGGCAGCGTCACATCCAAGGTCATTTCTTTTCCGATATCCACTGTACGGAAATCGATGGGACCCAGAATCACCGAGTCCTGATTGTCAACGATATCATTGGCCGCAGCCACCATGATCGCGTTCTGGGAAAGAGTATACCGGAGCTTATCCAGCGGGAAGCCCTTGGGCACATTGACAAACTGCGGCTCCAGAGTCAGCTTCTTGGTCCGGTAGACCGGCACCGTCACCTCTACTGTTTCGGGATCCACTGACAGATGCTCCGATATCACCGCCGCACCGTTTTTGTCCAGCAGAGTAGGCGCTCCGGATACCGTCAGAGAGTCTGTCAACTCCCCTTCATTATCCAGCGCCATGACACATCGGTCGATCCGACTGACCACATTCTGCGGACCGCTGACCGTGATGGTCTCCAGATCCGCATAGGGTTTTTCCAAAATATATCCATCGGCCGCGCTCAGCTTTGGCGTCGAGATTTCCAGCGTAAACTGCTTGGTCACGATCTTGTCAAAGGTCAGCGTAACCTCAGTGTCCGACCAGCTGTTGATGTTGTAATCCCCGTCATTGGTCTTTTTGGTTACTTCAATGGGCAGGGTGTAGTCCTTGGCCTGGTTGACATTATTCAGGGACACCGTGGCGATAAAATCATCGGCTGTCAGCTTCTGGACTTTAGCGTTTTTCCCAGTCACATAGACCGTCACCGTAAATTCCGTGTCACCAATACGCTGCAGTCCCAGGCTCTGGGGAATGGATCCCTCATAATTGATGGTCACCGGTACATTGGGGATGGTCTTATTTCGCTGCGGCGTTTGAGAAATGCTCACGGCAAACCACGCGACGATGGCTCCCACAATCGCAAAGACCCGAACAAAGACATCGTTGTCAAACAGCTCCTGGAAGCTGATCTTTTTCCATGAAAACTTCTTCATTTCTTCTTTCCCTTCCAAAAGCCCGGCTTTTTCTCCTTGGTTTCCTCACTCGCTTCAGGGATCAAGTAAAAATGAAGGGTTTGGCGGAGCTTCTCGATGGAAAGGTTCCGAATCAGCCGCCCGTTGACCGCAAAAGAAATCCCGCCGGTTTCCTCGCTGACAACGATGGTAACTGAGTCAGAAACCTCGCTGATTCCCAGCGCTGCCCGATGACGGGAACCCAGCTTTTTATCAATGCCCTCTTCTTTGTCGGGCTTAGGCAGGAAACAGGCCGCCGCAAGGATCTTTCCATCTCGCATGATCATCGCGCCGTCATGCAGCGGCGAATTTTTAAAGAAGATGTTCCCGATCAGTTCCACGCTGGGGACTGCATCAACTACGACGCCAGTGGCGATCTGCTCGCCCAGCTTGGTCGCCCGTTCAATGACGATCAGCGCGCCGGTGGCGGATATGGACAGCCTCTGCACTGCCTCGCAGAGGATCTCGATAGGCGCCCCCCAAACCGCATTCTGCCGAAGGCTTTCCTCCGGATGAACCCATGGCGTCAGTGTTTTGACCTTCGCCCGGCCGACCTTTTCCAGCGTGCGCCGCAGCTCCGGCTGGAACACCACAATAATTGCGATGATTCCCAATTCAAAGACCTTGTTGAGCAGCCAGGTCACGGTGTTCAGCTCTGCAACCTTTGCGACCAGATATGCGGCGGCCAGCAGTAAAATTCCCTTGACAAGCTGCCCCGCCCTGGTTTCCCGCACGATCTTGACGCCCTTATAGACGACGTATGCCACCAAAAAAATATCCAGCAGATCCCACGGAAACCGAAATCCCCGGGCTGCCCCAAGAATGTCATTCCAAATATTTATAAATGCCTGCATTCTGACAACCAAGATTCCGGATCCATTCCGGAAATCTACCCTTTCTTTCTGAATCTTTTCTTCTATTGTACCAATATTCGCCGGCAATTTCAACCTCTGGGCAGACCCATTTTTTGAATTTTTTTTACTTCCTCCAGAAACGCGCCGACCTGCTTCGTATTGTTGAAGGAGGATGGGGAAAAACGGACCGCACCCTGCTCCACTGTCCCAAAGGACTGATGCGCCAGCCCTGCACAATGCAGCCCACCCCGCAGGGCAAACCCCCTGCCGCTGAGATACTCCGCCACTGCCGCAGATCCGGTCCCCCGGATGTTGAAGCTGACCAAAGGCGCCTTTTCCCGCAGCCGGAAGCTGTTTGCCACCAGCTGGACGTTCTCCATTGTCTTCATCTCGCTGTAAACCCGGCTGCAAAGGGCCATTTCATATTGATAAACCACCTCCGGCCGGTGATGGGTCAAAAAGTCAAAACCTGCTCCCAGCGCCAGGATCCCCACTGTGTTAATCGTCCCGCTTTCCAGCCGGTCCGGCAGGAAATCCGGCTGTTCCAGTTCCAGGGAATTGCTCCCTGTACCGCCTTCCAGAATCGGTTCGATGGGAACTCCCTCCCCCAGGATCAGCAGCCCGGTTCCCGTAGTGCCGTAAAGTCCCTTGTGGCCCGCCATGCAGAGACAGTGGATCCCAAGCTCCCGGATGTTGATGGAGAAAACGCCCGCCGCTTGAGCGGCGTCTACGATAAAAAAGATCCCCTTTTCCCGGCACAGCGCCCCCAGTTCCCGGATGGGCAGGACCGTCCCGGAAACATTGGACGCATACGTACAGGCGATGGCCTTGGTGTCGGAGCGGATCAGGCTGCGAAAATTCCGCACCGTCTGTTCCGGATCCTCCTCAGCTACTGCCGCCACCGAATACGTGACGTCCGACTGCCTGCTCAGAGCGTGGATCGGCCGGATCACAGAATTATGTTCCAGCGAAGAGGTGATAATATGCCCGGAACGTCCCATGATTCCCTTGATGGCCATATTCAGCGCCATGGTGCAGTTCAGGGTAAATACAACGTTTTCCGGCTGTGCGCCGAAAAATCCGGCGGCCTTTTGCCGGACGCCGAAAATCTTTTCCGAAACCCGCATGGAGATCTTGTGCCCGCTTCGCCCGGGATTCCCCCCATAAACCCGCACTGCGTCGGCAACGGCCAGCTGTACGTTTTGGGGTTTGGGGAAGCTGGTCGCCGCATTGTCAAAATAAATCATCGCCCGCCTAACCTTTCTAAGCCCCGGATATCCCAAGGGCCTGGAGCTGCCTTTCGCTTTTTCATGTGTAAGTACAGGGAAGGATTCCCTGGGGGAGCCCTCCGGTTAAGAACGTCGAACGATTTTTAAAACCCGGATGCCGTTTTCCTTGAGCAGCTCTGCCGCACGGTCCAGATCACCCCGGATCGCCAGGCTATAGCTGCATCCTTTGTCGGAGAGTCCCTCCGGCGTGCGGATGACCGAGCTTCTGATCCATGCCTGTTCCAGAATCTTCTGGGCCTTATAAGCGTAGGTAATCGAGCTCAACACGATGATGTCCTGTGCCACAGGCCGTCCCCCTTTTCCAATAGATTGAACCTTCCAGCTGCAGGGCTGGTTGCTCAATCCATTATATGACGCTGCCCGCAGTTTGACCGGCATCCCAAAAATTATGGAAAACCCCGCTATTTTATCCTGCTGAGAAGGCAAACGGCATCGGAGGCGATTCCTTCACCGGAGCCGGTAAAGCCCAATCCCTCTTCTGTCGTAGCCTTGACACTGACCAGCTCCGTCGAAATTCCCAAATCCTCCGCTATGTTCGTCCGCATCATGCCGATGTACGGCCGCAATTTTGGAGCCTGTGCCACCACCGTAGTATCCAAATTTCCCACTGAGTACCCCTGATCCCGAACAAGCGCCGCGACCTTCCGCAGCAGCATTCGGCTGTCCGCCCCGGCGTAAGCGGGGTCGCTGTCTGGAAAATGCTTTCCAATGTCTCCCAGCGCCAACGCCCCCAGCATGGCATCCATAACGGCGTGAAGCAGCACATCTGCGTCAGAATGTCCCAAAAGTCCCAGCTTCCAGGGAATCTCTACACCGCCCAGAATCAGCTTCCGCCCCGGCGCCATCCGGTGTACGTCATATCCGCGCCCGATTCGAAGCATCGGTTTTTCCTCCGTTTCCTTCCGGAGAAATCCTTTTGCAGCGGAAAGATCCTCCGGTGTGGTGATTTTCAGATTGCTGTAGCTGCCTTCTGTCAGATGGACCGGCCGGCCCGTCCGCTCGAACAGCTGTGCGTCATCCGTAAAGTCCAAATTCTCCTGAAGGGCGGCCTCCATCGCTGCCAGATAGTCTTGTCTGCGAAAGACCTGCGGCGTCTGCACCTGAAATAGGCGGCTGCGGTCCGGTGTGCCGCGGATCATGCCATCCTCCGCCTCTTTGATGGTATCCTTGACCCGCACCCCCAGCACTGCCGCCCCATATCTCCCTGCGTCCTCCAATACCCGCCGGATGTCCTCTTTCCGGACCAGTGGCCGGGCGCCGTCGTGGATCGCCACAAAATCTGCCTCCGGAGAGACCTCTTCCATTCCGCCGAACACCGACTGCTGCCGGGTTGCACCGCCTTTTGCCACGACCCGCACCGGCATTCCCTCCAGTGCCTTCCGGTAGGACTCCGCGGTCTCGCCGGCAACGACCAGAATTTCTCCGATCTCCGGAATATCCAAAAATGCCTCCACACTCCGACGCAGCACCGACTTTCCATCCAGCTCCAGCAGTTGTTTATCCACACCGTTCATCCGACTGGACGATCCGGCGCTCATGATTAAAACACTAACCATTTTATCCTCCCATAAGCGGTTTTCTATTTTTATGGTACCAATTCCGCAGCTAAAAAGCAACCCCTTCTCCAAATATTAAGGAAATCTTCCGTTGGGTTGCGAAAGCCGCCCTTTTCTGTTAGAATAATAAAAAAGGTCTCATCCGACAGGAGGAACGATCATGGAACTTCTTGAAGC
>CAKXAF010000068.1:7178-10366 GCA_934869045.1 uncultured Nitrososphaerota archaeon
GTCAAAACCCGTCATTCCGTCCGAAGCTACACAACCCGCTCCCTGGAGCCGGAGATCGTTCAGGCCCTGCAGGCGGAGATAGACGCCTGCAACCGGGAAAGCGGCCTGCATATTCAGCTGGTAACCGAAGAGCCCTCCGCC
This sequence comes from uncultured Nitrososphaerota archaeon, assembly GCA_934869045.1. GTDB lineage: Bacteria > Bacillota > Clostridia > Oscillospirales > Ruminococcaceae > Merdivicinus. Next base: position 7,320 of record CAKXAF010000068.1, read on the forward strand.
TTTCAGGGCTTGTTGCCTCACTATGGGAAATTCAGCTGCGTTCGGAATTATCTGGCTCTGGTCGGCCCCAAAGGCACGGAACTGGACGAAAAGGCCGGCTATTACGGGGAACGTCTGGTTCTCAAGGCACAGATGCTGGGACTCAACACCTGCTGGGCGGCGCTGACCTTTCGCCGCAGCAGATGTGCCGTCCAGCGGAACCCAGGGGAAACGCTCCTCTGCGTGATCTCTCTGGGGTATGGCGCCACCCAAGGCGTTCCTCACAAGAGCAAGCCCCTGGAATCCCTCTGCCGCGCGGAAACTCCGGCTCCGGATTGGTTCCTCCGCGGGATGGAGTCGGTCCTGCTGGCTCCCACAGCTATCAACCAGCAGAAATTTTTCTTCACCCAATCCGGTTCGTCCATACAGGCGAAGGCCACCGGAGGCTTCTGCTCCGGCATTGACCTGGGCATTGTTAAATACCACTTTGAAGTCGGCGCCGGAACCAGTCATTTCAGCTGGGTCTGACCTCGCCTCATCAAAGCAGACGCCCCGCCTTCCCTGCAGAAGCAGGACAAAGCGGGGCACCGTTTATTCTCCCAGCGTGAGCTGCTCGCCCAGGTCCTCTTCCCGGACGGCTGCACCAGCTGCCGGAAGAGTCTTGGTGCGATAGCGGTGGGGCGAAACGAAAGTAGTCTCCGTCAGCGGCTCCACCTTTTCCACAAAACCATTCTTTTTCAGGGTCAGGACCGCTACGCCCTGATTGTCCCGGGTAGCTTTTGCAGCGATCATATCCGGATTGAAGATCAGTTTCCGCTTCTGGCTGGAAGTCAGGACATATTCGCTTCCCTCCGCCGGAGCCGCCAGATACACCAGCGGCGATTTATCCGAATATGCCTTCTGCAGCTTTTTCCGGTTAGTCTTAGTCTCGTAGGAGTTCATCGGTACCTTTGAGACCTTGCCGTTCTCAAAGAAAAACAGAACGTCTCCCTTGTAATCCAAGGTAATCACCGTTCCGGCCAACCGCTCCCCTTCCTCGAACCCCAACTTGGAGGCCACAAAATCCCCCATGGCGCTGGCCTTGGTCTCAGAGAAATCCGACACCTTGGCCTTGTAAACTTGGGCCCGGTCGGTAAAGAACAGCAGCTCCGCCCGGTTGGTGGTCTCGGCCTGGAGGACTACGGTATCCCCTTCTTTGAGCTTTTGCACGCTGCTCATCCGAAGGGACTGGGGAGTGATTTTCTTGAAATACCCCTCCGCTGTGACAAAGAGGTTCACCGGATAGTCCGGCGTTTCCTCCTCTTCCTGGTACTCCTCCAGCTCGTCCGCATAAATAAACAGGGTTTTTCGGGGCTGACCGTACTTTTTAGCCACATCCCGCAGTTCGTCCATAATGATTCGGTTGATCTTTCGGGGACTGTTCAGGATGTCCTGCATCTCCGCAATGGCCTTCTCCAGATCCTGCGTTTCTTTCAGCCGGTCCAGAATGTATTGCCGGTTCAGATGCCGCAGCTTGATTTCCGCCACGTATTCCGCCTGGATCTCATCGATGCCGAACCCAATCATCAGGTTGGGCACGACCTCCCCCTCCTCCTCGGTTTCCCGGACGATGCGAATGGCCTTGTCGATGTCCAGCAGGATTTTTCCCAGACCCTGGAGCAGATGGAGCTTGTCCTCCGCCTTTTTCAGGTCAAAGCGGATCCGGCGCGCCACACACCCCTTCCGGAAATCGATCCATTCCAGCAGGATCCCCCGGGCGCCCAGCACCTTTGGCATCCCGGCGATGAGGACGTTGAAGTTGCAGGAGTAGCTGTCCTCCAACGGGGTCATGCGGAAGAGCTTCTGCATCAGCTTATCGGCATCCGCGCCCCGCTTGGTCTCGATGGCGATTTTCAGGCCGGAAAGGTCGGTTTCATCCCGGATATCGGCAATTTCCCGCACCTTTCCCGCCTTTACCAGCTCGATGATTTTGTCAATGATCACCTCCACCGTCGCAGTAGGCGGAATTTCCGTGATCTCGATACAGCCCGCAGTCTTGTCGTAGTGGTACCGCCCCCGCACCCGCAGCGAACCCCGTCCGGTCTCGTAAATCCGCCGCAGCTCCGCCGGATCGTGGATCAGGAACCCGCCGCCCGGAAAATCCGGCCCCTTCAGCGTCTCGCTGATGTCGAAATCCGGATCCTTGAGCAGCCCGATGGCGCTTTCGCAGACTTCCGCCAGGTTAAACGAACAGATGGAGCTGGCCATGGATACCGCGATTCCCACGTTGTTGTTGACCAGGATCGCCGGAAAAGTCGTGGGAAACAGCACCGGCTCTGTAGTGGTATTGTCGTAGTTTGGGACAAAATCCACCGTGTCCTTCCCAATGTCCCGGAACAGCTCAGCGGAAATCTTTTCCAGCCGGACCTCCGTGTACCGGGAGGCTGCGTAGGCCATGTCCCGGGAGTAGGCCTTCCCGAAGTTTCCCTTGGAGTCCACATAAGGGTGGAGCAGCGACTCGTTCCCTTTGGCCAGCCGGACCATGGTCTCATAAATGGTCTGGTCGCCGTGGGGGTTTAAGTGCATGGTCTGCCCCACCACATTGGCGGATTTGGTCCGCGGCCCGGTCAAAAGCCCCATCTGATACATCGTATACAGCAGCTTCCGGTGGGCGGGCTTGAAGCCGTCAATCTCCGGCAGCGCCCGGGAAATGATCACGCTCATGGCGTAGGGCATAAAGTTTTTTTGGAGCATCTCGGTAATCGGCTGCTGCACCACCAGGCCGGCGTCCTTAATATAGGCGCTGGCGGAGGTTGTTTTTTTATGTTCAACGTTCTTTTTCGGCATATACAATCTCCATTTCGCCGCGGGGCGTCCCCGCATCCAGTATTACGGCGTTCCGCGCCCAATCAGGAAATGTCCAGCATGTCCAGATATTCGTGGCCGTGCTCAGCGATCATTTCCTTGCGCCCCTGCAGGTCATCGCCCTGCAGGATATCAAACTAGTAAGCGGTCTTTTCCGCTTCCTCCGGCGTGACCTTGATGGCGCGGCGTGTTTCAGGGTTCATGGTCGTCAGCCACATCATCTC
>CAKXAF010000069.1 GCA_934869045.1 uncultured Nitrososphaerota archaeon
TTCCGCATTCATTGCCAATTCCATCTCCTGGTAAAACGGCTCTTTCCGCTCTTCCTTTTCCAAAGAGGCGGATACATCCGGCTCGCTGGCCTTTTTGGACACTTGGCGCTCTACATCCCGGACGGATAATCCTTTTTCCGCAGCAGTTTTGGCAATGCGGATCATTTCCTCCCGATTTTCCATTCCCGCCAAAGCCTTGACATGGCCGGCTGAAAGCTGTCCGTTTTTCAAATACGGGCGAATTTCCTCCGGCACGTTCAAAAGCCTGAGGCAGTTTGCAACGGCGGATCGGGATTTTCCGACACGCTTCGCCACCTGATCCTGAGTCATCCCATAGGTCATCATCAGTTCCCGGTAACCAGATGCCTCTTCTAAAGGATTCAGATCCTGCCGCTGAAGGTTTTCAATCAGCGCCAGTTCCATCACTTCGGTTTCCGTCATATCCTTTACGACTGCAGGCACCTCGACGAGGCCCACCATTCGGGCCGCCCGCCAGCGCCTTTCCCCAGCCACCAGCTGATAGCCTCCGGTTTCCAGGCGGCGGACCAGCAGCGGCTGGATAATCCCGTGTTCCCGAATGGAATCCGCAAGTTCTGAAAGGGCCTGTTCGTCGAATTCCTTTCGCGGCTGATTCCGGTTGGGTTCGATTTCACTGAGCCGCAGCATAACGCCGCTGTCCTGGCTGGAACCGGTATCATTATCCAGAAACAGTGCGTCCAAACCTTTTCCAAGGCCGGATTTTTTCGCCATTTTATCCTTCCTTTCCGGAATTTGCCTTTAAAAGTTCTTTTGCGACTTCTTGATACGCTACAGAGCCTTTCGACCATTTATCATAATAATAGACCGGCAGTCCATAGCTGGGCGCCTCTGAAAGGCGTACATTTCGGGGGATTGTGGCCTTGTACACCTTGCCAGGAAAATGTTTTTTTACCTCTGCGACCACCTGTGTGGTCAGATTCAGCCGTCCATCATACATCGTCAGCAGGACGCCTTCGATTTCAATAGAAGGATTGTAAAGTTTTTTGACCTGCCGCACGGTTGCCATAAGCTGTGTCAATCCTTCAAGCGCATAGTATTCGCATTGAATTGGGATAAAGATGCTGTCAACTGCCGTAAGAGCATTTAGGGTGATCAGCCCCAGCGATGGGGGACAGTCAATTAAAATAAAATCATAAAAATCGCGGATTGGGGCAAGGGCAATCTTCAATCGATTGATGCGGTCCTCCATCTCAACCAGTTCCACTTCTGCCCCAGCCAGTTCAATACTGGAAGGAATCACATCGATATTTTTGAATTCCGTTCCTACCCGGACATCCTCCACTCTTGCCTCACCGATCAAAAGATCGTAAGAGGTCTGTGCGACTTTTTTTGTTCGTATCCCAAGTCCACTGGTCGCATTTCCTTGGGGATCAATATCAACCAAAAGAACGGTTTTTTTTCTTGCACCGATACATGCAGCGAGATTGACAGCGGTAGTAGTCTTCCCGACGCCGCCTTTTTGGTTGGCAACCGCTATGATTTTCCCCATGAAACACCCTCATTTGCCGCTTTTTCGCTCTTATTTTGGCGATCTGAAGGTTTTCTAACCTAAGTATGCCTTGAAACAAGAGTTTGTATTCTTATTATAGCACACTTTTCAGTATTTTAAAAGCCCTACACAAAAAAAGTTCCACGTGGAACAATAAAGACGGTGGGATGTTCCACATGGAACATCCCACCGTCTGCAAAATTACGCGTGTATCGGAATTTTTACCAAATACTCGATACAACCATTTTCCTCCCGACGAACGGCCTCTGCTGCAATTCCTGCATTTTTCATGGTATCAATTGCCTTGTTAATGGTGTTTAAAAAGATTCTTACATCCTTTACAACGAAGACACGGCGTTTTGGTTCCTGCACAGGCTTTTTTAAAGTGTGTTCGATATAAGCCTCCAGTTGACTGACATTCATCCGATTCCGTATTGCGTATTTCAGAATCTCCAGCCGTTTTTCTGGCTCCCGTATCTTTAAAAGAGCTCTGGCATGCCGTTCTGAAAGCCCGTTTTCCAAAATCAACTGCTGCTCTGTTTCTGTCAGCGTCAGCAGTCGAAGCTTATTGGCGATGGTGGACTGCGCCTTTCCCAGTTTCTGTGCCGCTTCCTCTTGGGTGACTCCCCATTCTGTGATCAGACTGCGAAGTGCCCGTGCCTCCTCAAAAACGGAAAGATCCTGCCGCTGAATGTTCTCCAAAATTGCATAAATCGCCGACTGCCGGGCAGTGGTCTCAATTATAACCGCTGGGATTTGCTTCAGCCCCGCCTCTTTCGCCGCACGCAGCCGCCTTTCTCCAGACACAAGTTCATATTCCTTTCCAGGATTTTTGCGCACTGTAATTGGCTGAAGTACACCGTTCTCCCGAATACTCGCCGCCAATCCTGCAAGTTCCTCTGCCCGGAATTCCTGCCTCGGCTGGGCGGGATTGGGGAGAATATCGCTGATTTCCAACAACACGACTCGGTTGATTGTCTTTTCCTTTGTAAAAATTCCCGCCATGTTGTCATCCTCCAGTCAAACTTGTCCTTTATCTGAAGTATACCACAACCGGGAAATTATTTCCAGAATTTTTCATCGCAGAAAAATCTGCTTTTCGACGATTCTACTGTCCAATTAAGGGCGCTTTTTTCATTTTTGCGGAGATACGGGGGAATTTTGCAGAAACCGGTCGAACTTTTCTAATCAATACAATAGCGCGGGAAGCGTCTTCTCTAAGACGAAAGCGCTGGACAGATTCTATTTCACCACCCAGCAGACCGATAGCGTACCTTTTAGCGCGGCAAATAGGCCGCCAACCTTTACCAAGGGAAGGCAGTATTCCGCCAATTCCCGCAGGTTTGCCACTGCACGCGCTGTGGCAATCTCAAATTTTTCCCGAAACTCCGGCTTTTGACCCGCCTCTTCTGCTCTGGCATGGACACAATGAGCAGGGAGGGAAAGGGAACAACAAAGTTGCTCCAAAAAATTGATCCGCTTTTGCAGACTGTCCAACAACGTCAATATGATATCCGGCCGTGCGAGGCACACCGGTACAGAAGGAAAACCTGCGCCAGTACCCACGTCAATCAGCTTCGCCTCTTTCGGGATGTCAACAGCCTTCAAAAGAAGCAGGCTGTCTGCAAAATGCTTCACGACAATATCATCCGGCTCTGTAATAGCTGTCAAATTTATTTTCTGGTTCCACTCTGCCAGCATTTCCGCATAGCAGTCTAATTTTTTTGCAAGTTCAACAGAATAAGGGAGCTGTTGTGCGGAACATATTTCTTTTAGATAGTTGAAATCAATCATCTCTGCGTTCTCCTTTTTGTTCCAGCCAGATCAACAGGGCCGATATATCCGCTGGATTGACCCCGGAAATCCGCGCCGCCTGGCCGACGTCTGACGGCTGTACCCGATTCAGCTTCTCGCGCGCCTCCAGACGGAGGCCGGAAATTTCCGTGTAGTCAATAGAAGAAGGAAGCTTCTTTCCCTCCAATCGCTTTTGTTCCTCAACTTCCAACATCTGCTTTCGAATATACCCCTCATATTTCAGCTGGATTTCTACCTGCTCCCGCACCGAAAAGGGAAGGGCCGGCCGCTCCGGATCAAAGGGAGCCAGCTCATCATAGCTCAGCTGAGGACGGCGTATCAACTCTTCCAGTTTAGTCCCCGTGGTCAAAGGGGATGTTCCACGTGAAACAAGCAATTCGTTCAGTTCTGCTGACGGACTAATATTCCGTCTGGATATCCGCTGTTTTTCCAAACGGATCTGCTCCATTTTTTTCTGAAAATGCTGATATCGCTTCCCGGAAATCAGCCCGATCTCATATCCCAAGGGAGTCAGACGTTCATCCGCATTGTCCTGCCGCAAAATCAGCCGGAATTCACTGCGCGAGGTCATCATACGGTAAGGATCCGAGCAGCCTTTGGTTACCAGGTCATCGATCAGTGTTCCGATATAAGAGGACGAGCGCGGCAAAGTAACCGGCGCTTTTCCCTGTACCCGCCGGGCGGCATTTATCCCGGCAATCAAGCCTTGTGCCGCCGCCTCTTCATAACCGGAGGTTCCGTTAAACTGGCCGGCTCCATAAAGGCCTGCCATCTTTTTGAACTCCAGCGTTGCCCGAAGATCCAACGGGTCACAACAATCATATTCAATCGCATAGGCATTCCGCATGATCTCCAGATTTTCAAACCCTTTGATCGTCCGCAGAAATCGAAGCTGTACGTCTTCAGGCAGGGAAGAGGACAATCCCTGCAAGTACATTTCCTGGGTATCCATCCCCATTGGCTCCACAAAAAGCTGATGCCGGGGTTTATCCGCAAAACGGACGATTTTGTCCTCGATACTCGGGCAGTACCGTGGCCCGATCGCATGGATCCGGCCGCTGTAAATTGGGGATTTGTCCAGATTCTCCAAAATAATCCGATGTGTCTTCTCATTGGTATAGGCCATGTAGCAGCTCACCTGATTAGCCAAGGGTTCCTCCGTTTCAAAACTAAAAGGAACAATCGGTTCGTCGCCCTTCTGTTCTTCCAGCTGTTCCAAATCAATGCTGCGGCGATGGACCCGTGAAGGCGTACCCGTTTTAAAACGGCGCAGAAAAATTCCGTGTTCCGCCAAATCCGCCGTTAATCCAACTGCCGGGGCAACGCCATCCGGCCCACTGGGATAAGAGATTTCCCCAACGTGAATGACGCCATTCAAATAAGTCCCACTGGCGATAATTGCCGCCCCAACGGCATATTCGGCCCCCAAACGGGTCCGAATACCGGTGACTCTTCCTTTTTCCGCTAAAATTCCAACAACCTCATCCTGCTTAATCCGCAGATTCTCCTGGCCTTCCAACAGCTCTTTCACATATGTGTGATAAGCCCGGCGGTCAATCTGGGCACGAAGGCTATGGACCGCCGGCCCATTTCCCAGATTCAGCATCCGGCTCTGAAGAAGCGTGTGGTCTGCGGCGATCCCCATCACGCCTCCCAAAGCATCAATTTCCCGGACCAGGTGCCCCTTTGCCGTTCCACCAATGGAAGGGTTGCAGGGAAGATTGGCAATTCCATCTAGCGTCAGCGTAAACAGGATCGTCGAAGCTCCCAGACGTGCGGCCGCCATAGCGGCTTCAACGCCTGCGTGCCCGCCGCCGATTACTGCGACGTCATATTGTCCCATTGGATATCCCATACCAACACCCCTATTTTCCTACGCAAAACCGCGAAAATACCTGATCGACTACCGCATCGGTAACCTTTTCTCCCGTCAGCTCCAGCAGAGCTGAAATTACGCTTTCAATGGCAACATCTACAGCATCCAGGGTATAACCAGACTCCAGGGTGTCTATCGCCTCACGCAGGAGCGTCCAGGCCCGTTGCGCACAGTCAAACTGACGGGTATTCGCCAGCAATGCACCCTCTGGAGAAATCGAATCCAGTTCTAACAATCTTATGATTTCCTTGCGAAGCTGATCAAGCCCGCTATTTTCTCGAGCAGATATTTCAACAACATGTTGAAATTTTGATATTATATACTCTTTGTCTATTTTTTGTTTTAAATCCGCCTTGTTGCAAACTGCGATCACCGGCAGGCCGTTCAGACGTTCCATCAGTGAGAAATCCTCCTGAGAAAAAGGGACAGATTCATCGAAAACCGCCAGTACCAGTCCTGCGGAGTCCAGTCGTTCCAGCGCTAAATCCACGCCAGCTTTTTCCACCACATCCTGTGTTTGCCGGATGCCGGCAGTATCAGCCAAGCGGAGGAGCACACCGTCCAGGTTCACCGTCTCCTCCACAATATCCCGCGTAGTGCCGGCGATATCTGTGACGATGCTCTTCGGGCAGCCAGCCAGCAGATTCATCAGCGTGGATTTCCCAACATTGGGCTTTCCAACAATGACGGTATCCACGCCTTCCCGCAGGATTTGGCCCCGGTCGAAGGTGTCCAGGAGCCCTCTCAACTCCTGCTCCGCTTTCCGCAGGGTATCTGCAGTATCCTGGGATTCGATCGGGTCAATTTCTTCCTCGGGATAGTCGATATAAGCGGCAATATGCCCGCTTACCCCCAAAATCTCATCGGTAATCGTCCGGATCTTCCGATACAGGGAACCCTTCATGGCACTTCGCGCAGCGCGCAGCGCCTGATCATTGGCGGCAGAGATCAAGTCAGTCACGGCCTCCGCTTCTGTCAAAGAGAGCTTCCCATTGAGAAAGGCTCGCTTGGTAAACTCTCCCGGGCCTGCCAGAGAAGCCCCTGCCTTCAAGACTTCCCTCAGCACCCTCCTGCAAACGAGAAGGCCCCCGTGGCAGGAAAGCTCCACCACATCCTCGCCCGTGTAACTTTTGGGTCTGCGGAACACTGTGGCAATCACATCGTCGACCGGTCCCGCGTCATCCCAAACAGAGCCAAAAGCTGCCGTATATCCTTTACGGGAACACAGGGGCTCGCCGGAAACCGGCCGGAACAGCCGGTCCGCCGTTTCAATGGCTCCGGGACCAGAAATGCGGATGACGCCAATTCCGCCGGGGGCGCAGGGAGTAGAAATCGCAGCGATAACTTTTTCGGCCATATACAAATCCTTCCGACTTTATCAGACAATTCCTTCAAAAAACCTCTCCGGCGGGCCGGCCGCGGAGAGGTTTTCCGTCTTATAATTCAATTTTGGAGTAAAGCTTTACTCCCTCCAGGGCTTTGGTATCCACCTTAGGTTCATCCGCCGGCGACTCAGCCTTCGATGTTTCCGGCGCCTGCTGCATCGACTCTGGTTCTTCCACCCCAGGCTGCTGAGGCGCAGGGGAACTGGAACGGGGGGGACGGTTTCCGCGGGCCGGACGGCTTCCATCCCGGCGGGAACCTGAGGAAGCGCCTGTCCGTGCCGTGGGTTTGATGACGACTTTTCGATTCGGCTCTTCCCCGGTGGACTTGGAATAGACGCCTTCTATCTCCGTGACAACGGCATGGATGATCCGGCGCTCATAAGGATTCATGGGTTCCAAAGCGGCAGGGCGTCCTGTCTTGAGGACCTTTTTGGCCATCCGCTGAGCCAGCGCGCGAAGAGTCTCCTCACGCTTTTCCCGATAATTTCCAGCGTTGATGGTAAAGCGGACGTACTCGCCTTCCTGACGGTTCGCGACCAAGGAGACCAGATACTGGACTGCGTCTAGTGTTTCTCCCCGTTTGCCGATCACTGTCCCGATATCTCCGCCGTTGATAGGGAGGAGATCCGGCCGGTTCTCGGGCTGGTCGAACCGGACGGGGGTGTCGTGTGAGCGCAGGTGGTCGAGGATGTCCAGCAGATATTTTTGTGCAACTTCAATTTTCGGCTGAAGGTCTTCCTTTTCCGCAGAAACCTCCACAGCCGGCTCAGCCGCTTTGGGTGCAGAAACCGGTACGGCTTCAGCCTTCTTTCCCGCGGGAGCAGGAGGTACCGCTGAAGCCGGAGCTTTGACCGGCTTCGGCTCTTCCTTTTTGGGAGCGGCAGCAGACTTTTCCGCCTTTTCCCGGACAAAGGCTTCGGCTTTTTTCGGCAGAGCGGCTGAAACCGACTCTTCCTTTAAAAGCTCTTCTTCCGACTGAACGGTGATCCGGACTTCGGCCGGTGTCTTTTTAAAAAAGCCTTTTTTAGGGAGCTTCAAAATTTCGGGAGTCACATCCAGAGGGGAAACTCCCAATTCCCGGCAAGCATTTTCAATAGCCTCTTCCACTGTAGCGCCAGTGGCCGTATATTCGCGAATCATAAGAACCTCCTCAAGAAAGTTTTTTACCGTCGGGGCCCGTTACTGCAGGTCCTTATCCGTTACTTCAGCATACTCCTCGCCATATTTTTCCGCATCCTGGCGGCGGGCTTCCGCCAACCGGCGGCGGTTGATCTCCTTGGCAGTCAAGTATTCTTCTTCCGCACGCTGCCGCGCTGCTGCCTCCTCATCCGAAGAACGGGCCGCCCGCCTGGATTTTTTCTCCTGCTCCTGCTTGCGCTGCAGCTCATCCTCATCCAGGTCGTCATCTGTCAGCTCTTCGCCGCGGTCCAGCTTTCTCTGGCGGCGCTTCTGCCTTTCCAGACGCTTCTTCTCTTCTTCTTCCCGCAGCTTTGCCTCGTACTCCGCCTTATACTTTTCGGGATTATACAGCTTGAAAAGCACCACGGACTGCACACCGGAGAGAATGTTGGAAACAATCCAGTAAATACCGACGCCAACCGGAACAGAAAAAGCAATCCAGACCGACATCAGAGGCATCAGGTACATCATAGCTTTCATCATGCCACCCTGCTGCTGCTGGCCCGAAGGACTCATCCGCATAGAAATGATGGAAACCAGCAGAGAGGTAACGCCGGAAAGAATCGGCACCAAAATCAGCCAGTTCCAGCCAAACACCGGGATCTGGCCTAAATCCAGGCCAAAAAGAGTGTAATCAAAATGAGAAACCTTGTCCACAAAATCCGCGCCGAGACTCGCAAACCACTGAGCATGTTCAGGATTCTGCATTTCCGACACGATCTGCAGCTGTTGCTGGCCAACCATCTGACCCAAAGCCTCGTAGTTGGTCTTCAGAATCTCAACCGCTGAAGCGATGGTATCCTTTGGAATCCGCAGAATATGGGTAAGAGGATTATAAACAACGTCAATGATGCCAAACAAAATCGGGAACTGAATCAGCAGGGGAAGGCATCCGCTCATGGGGTTATAGCCATGAGCTTCATAGAGCTTCATCATTTCTTCCTGCTGCTTTTGTTTATTGTTGGCGTATTTTTTCTGAATTTCCGCGATTTTGGGCTGGAAGATCGCCATTTTTGCGGAGGACTTCTGCTGTTTGATGGAAAGCGGGAACAGCGCGGCTTTTACCAGGATAGTAAACAGGATCAAAACGATACCGTAATTCCGGATCACCTGGTACAACAGCCACATAATCCAGCCAAGAGGGGTGCCGAAAAGCTGCGACATGAGCAAATTCCTTTCTGATTACGGCCGGGCCGGCAGAACACACCGTCCCAGCTCGCCATATTCTATTCAAATCAAACGCCTAATGGCGCTGATCTTCATCGGAATGAGAGATTTCTTTCTTTCGGGGATAAAACCAGCGGAACGTTTCCGGAACCGGATCAATCCCTCCCCGGCAGAGAGGGTTGCACCGCAGAATCCGACGAATGCTCAGAATCCCGCCTTTCAACGCGCCAAAGCGCCGGACTGCTTCCAGGGAATAAGCGGAGCATGTTGGATAAAACCGGCAACAAGGCGGCTTCATCCCAGATACCGCCTTCTGATAAAACCGGATACAGGCCATAAAAAAACGCTGCATCATCCTTTTGCAGTCTCCCTTTTTGGCTTTTCTCCCATTTTCTCCAAATCCTTGAGACAGCCCTTCATCATGGCTGCTACCTGATAAGATTTGGCAGAAAGGATCCGTTCCCGGGCCACAAAAACGTAGTCCCAATTTTCCCCAAGCCGCGGTTCGACTGCACGGAGGGCGGCGCGAAGAAGCCGCCGCGCCTTGTTGCGGCAAACGGCGTTTCCAACCTTTTTCGAAGTCGTCAGGCCATATCGGAGGCCAGCGCCGCGATTTTTTACCCGATAACAAATAAAATAGGGGGTTGCCTTGCTCTTTCCCTGATAATATGCCCTTTTGAACTCTTTATTGAGCTTCAACGTTTGAAGAGAGCCTTTTATACGAAGCGGAGCATGATTGCTCCGTTGATTTTTTTCTTCCATATCGACCTGACTACTCCAGCAGCCATGGCTGAGGAGCCCTTTGATCAGTTTTCCATTGCGTTTGCACAGGAAAGCAGAGGAAGCCATGCCTCCGAAACGGCGCATGGCTCCCATCCCCTTTTACGGAATGCAGCTGGTGCAGATCCGAAAAGCTTTTTAATAAGACAGTCTTGCTCTGCCTTTATCGCGTCTTCTTTTCAGGACTTTCCGGCCATTAGCGCTGGCCATTCTTTTGCGGAAGCCGTGAACTTTTTGTCTGTGCAGCTTTTTGGGCTGATATGTCCGTTTCATTTTATACCCTCCTTTGAAATACGAAGTGTGGGTTCCCGCCTGCATTTATGTCCCTAAAATCGAACAAACCGTTGATTTCACCAGTCAAATTAGCAGAAACCTTCAAGATAATAGTATAAAGGAGAAGTGTTCTTTTTGTCAACTGTTTTTTTGGAAAATTCACATTTTTTCCAGGTTTTTTGCCTTTGTGCCTGCCGGCTGCCGGCAGGTTTTGAAATCCACCAAAAAACGCAACGAAAACCATCTGATTTTTTCGCAGATTTTTTCAGACCGTTTCAAAGTGTGGAACATCTGCACACTTCTGCGGTACACGTTTTGGAC